>DASWGR010000048.1:0-7235 GCA_036393535.1 Gaiellaceae bacterium
TGATCGGCCGCGGCTCGGCGCCCGGCTCGTCGATGCGGTACAGCCGGCTGTCATCGAAGCTCGAGCAGAAAACGACGGGTCCGTGCCGGAACCAGGCACCTCCCCCGTATTCGTGGACGCGCGTGCGCACGTTGAAGCCCGTGGGGACGACGTCGGCGGGCTCGCCGCCGCGCGGGCGGAAGACAAGAGCGGTCCTTCCTTGTTCCTGCGGCCGGCCTTCCGTCCAGTAGACCCCTTCGTCGCTGATGTCGAGGTAGCCGAACGAGACGCCTCCTTCACTGGCGACGAGGTCGGTCGTGATCGGGGAGGCCCAGGACCCGTAAGGGGCGATCGTTCCCACCGTGGGCAACGTATCGAACTAGAAGACGTAAGGCACGAATCCTTGCGCGCCGAGCGCGTACCAGACCCCGAAGGCAAGACTCATCGTGCCGAGTACCGGAGCGAGACTGTTGAAGGATCCTCGTGCAGCCGCGTTGCCGAGGGTCAGGCCGAGCCCGGAGGACATCAGCGCCATCGAGACGGCCGTAAAGAACGCGAAGAGGCCGAGCGCCGCGACGGCGAGAAGCTGATTCTGGATCGAGGCGAGCAGAAGGATGCCCACCCCGGCGCTGCCGCCCATTCCGTGCACTAGACCGATCGCGTACGCCTGAAGAGGGGAACGGCTTCGGATCGTGTGCCTGTGCTCGTGCGTGTCGGTCGCGACGTGAGAGTGCAGGTGTTGGTGCTTGTCCTGGGAGTGCTGGTGGAGATCGGCGTGGAAGACCCCCCTGCGCCAGCGGACAAGGAGCCAGACTGCGAGCCCGACGATCACCAAGCCGATCAGCGTCTCAGCGAAGCGCAGCACGACTTCGGGCAGGTAGGCGCGGAAGAGGACGATTGGAACACCGAATGCGAACAACGACGTTGCGTGCCCGAGGCCCCACGCGAAGCCGAGCTTGGCTGCAAGTCTCGTCGTCTTTTCCTTCTTCGACGCGACGAGAGTCGTCACGGCGGCAAGGTGATCCGGATCGGCTGCGTGGCGCAGGCCAAGGAGGATCGCGACGACCACGAGGATCGGCAACGTCGCCCCATCGGAGAAGGACGCGATTCTGTCGTCGAGCCCGAACATTGGAACACTCCTTTCAGGTCAGCTTGGGCAGGGCCCGCACCGTCATCGCAACGCCGAGGTCGAGGACCACGAGGGCGCTCACCACTGGAACGAGGCGGACCAGGCGGCTCTCGAAGTTGACCCGGCTGAAGACACGTTTCGCCGTCACCGCGAGGAGCCCGATCGACGTCATCGCAGCCGCGAGCCCGACACTGAACGCGAGGATCAGCACCAGTCCATAGCCGACTCGGTGCAGGGAAATCGCCGCGAGTAGGACGACCAGGGCCGTGGGGCACGGAATGATCCCGCCCGAGATCCCGACTCCGAGGATTTGACGGAGGCTCAGGTCGGGTGTCGCGTGCGTGTGGCCGTCGCACCCGCAACCGTGATCGTGTTCGCCGTGGTGATCGTGGATGTGTGCGTGGTCATGGCCCGATCTGGACGAGCGGCGCCACTCCCGCAGCCGCCAGCGGAGGACGCCACAGCCCACTCCGACGATGAGCAGCGCCGAGAAGAGGTTGAGCCACGGATAGAGCTGTTCGGGCACAACGAACTCCGAGAGGCTGAGGGTCACGAGTCCGAGGGCGAAGACGCCCAGGGTGTGCGTCACCGTCACGGTCAGGCCCAACAGAACTGCATGCCTCGGCGTTCCGCGCGAGCCGACGAGGTACGCGGCGATGACGGACTTGCCGTGGCCCGGGCTGAACGCGTGCGCAGCTCCCCAGAAGAACGCGATCGCAAGTGCTGCGAAGACGAATCCGACGCCGAGATCGCGTTTTGCGATCAGGCTTGCGAAGCCGTTCTCGGTGCCGGCGCGGACGGTCACGCGCGAATCAAGTGCCGTGCCGGACGAGAGGGTAGGCGGCTTTCCCGGGCCTTGGCCGGGCTCGAGCGCCGCGGCCGCGCCTCGAATGTTCAATGGGCTTCTCAACAGGTCCTTCGGATACGCGCGAAGCTCGTCGCTGACGCTTTTTGCTGGAACGCTGGCCGAGTCGATGCGCGCCCCAGCAGCGGCCTGGACGACGATCTCGTTCCAGCCGATCCGGTTCGGGAACGTCGCGTCGCGATAGTCGAGCCGGATCGGCGCCGGGCGTCGCTGCAGCTCGTCCGTGGCAAAGACGATCTCGAGCCTGGTGGTACGCAGGCCGGCGACGCCGGGCGGGAACCCGATCGCATGACGCAGCGGCCGGAGAGGCTGCGACCTTCCGTCGATTTTCAGCGTCAGACCGCGCGCGATCGTGCGGACGATGCCCGCGGCGTACGCGCCCGGTGCGCCCCCCGCGCGTGCCTGTTTCGCCTGAAAGGTCGGGATCTCGGCGAGATCGAGGACGTACAGGACGTAGATGCGATCGCCCGACGCGACAACGCGGCTGTAGTGGTTGGTGGTGAAGTTGCCCAGCGGGTGTGCGGACGCCGCCGCTGGCGCCAGCATTGCCGCGAGGACCACGGCGAGCAGGGTGATGCGCCTCATCTGACAAGCCTCCTTGCCACGGGTGCCCAGAGCAGCGAGAAATGCGGGTTGAGCTCCAGCGCGCGGTTGAACCAGCTGCGCGCCGCGACCTTTCGGTCGAGGCAGCGCTCGATCATGCCGCGGTGGAAGAACTTGGACGCGTCGCGGGTTCCGAGCCGGAGTGCGCGTCTCGAGTAGACGAGTGCCTCCTGGCAGCTTCCGGTCCGGGCGAGCGCCCACGCGAGCACGTCGTTACCGTCGAGGCTCGGCCGATCGCGGTATGCACTGCGCGCAAGAGCGATTGCCTCCGGAAGGCGCACGCCGTGATCGACGTAGAAGAGCGCGGTTTCGAGATCTGTCTTGACGCCGTTTGCAATCAGCAGCCGACGGATGACGTCGATGGTCGCGTACTGATCCCGAGCATTTCGCCGCTGTCCGGTCACGGCGTACAGATCGCCTAGCACGGTCACGAATTGCGGCAACGGGATCGTCTCCACCGCTCGACGCTCGAGCGCGATCGCCCGACGAAAGTCGCCGCGCGCCGCCTCGGTCTGCGCGAGCTGGTCGTACGCAAAGACGTAACCGGGGAACGCGCTGAGCGCGGAGCGGTCTTGGCGTGCTGCGGCGTCGATCCGGCCGGTGGTCCAGAGCAGCTTTCCGAGCTGCACGTGCGTCCAGGCCACCGCCTCGGGCTGCCCCACCGCCGCACTGAGGGCGAGCCGCATCGCTGCGGCGGCACCGCGAACGTCCCCCAGAAGCTCGCGTGCATATGACACGCGGGCGTACGACGAGAGGCTCGGCTTCAGCGCGGCCATCATGTTGAAGGCTGAGAACGCTTCTCGATAGCGTCCGAGCTCCACGAGCGCGTCGCCGACTACGCCGTAATTCCGCGCCGTGAACGGCGCGATGGCCACGGCGCGGTGCCCAAGCGCCAACGCCTCGCGGAAGCGGTGCCGCGAGAGGGCAAGCGAACCGAGGCCGCTCGTCGCGATCAGGTCATTCGGAGCCAGACGCAGCGCGCGACGAAGGACGCCTTCGGATTTTGTGTAATAGCTCGGGTCGCCGGTTTCGCGGGCCCGCTGCTGGTAGGCGAGCCCCAGGAGACCGAGCCCGTGCACGTTGACGGGATCCACGCGAAGTGAAGCCTGCAGCGACGAGATCGTCGAGGCCGTGTCGCCGGTCGACGAGAGGTCAGACAGCAGCGGCTGCGCCGCGGGAGCGGAGGAAGGCAAAGACGTTCCGGCCGACCCCGACTCCCGCAGCACACCGCCCAGCAGGAGGGCGGCGGCGGTCAGAGCCGCCGCCCCCCCTGCAAGTGCCAGACGCCTTCGGGTCACGGGTTGATGTGCACGCGTCCGCGTCCGTCCCAGGGCGTCGCCAGGAACGGGAACGCTGCGGGCAGTGGCTTGTCGTTGGCGTTGACGTCGTCACCGGCGCCGAGCCCGATGTAGGTCGGGCCACCGACGACCTGGACACCGATGTCCGTCACGTCATCGAGCGGTCGTCGACCATTGGGCCAGCCGGCGTTGTCGCCCTGGAGGATCGTCAGCCGCTTTTGCGAGGCGAGCTCCGTCGGCGCGACATTGAGGTTGAGCCGCAGGAGCTCGGAGAGGTGCGTGTCGCTCGGGTCGTACTTGAGCAGCACGTTCACGAGATCGGTGCGGTTCGTCCGGGAGCAGGTCGGCCCACCGAACGGGGTGCACGCGGTCGTCGGCAGACCGACGGCCTCGAGTGCGGTCGCCAGCCTCGGATGGAGGTAGTAATCGAGGAACTGGCCCTCGTCCTCCGGGTCGACCGCGTTCCAGTGGTCCTTGTCGATCGTCCCGATGATCACCTCGTTGACGAGCGGATTGGCAAGACGCTGGACCTGCGTCCACTTGCCCTTGCCTTCGCCCTCGACGGTGACCTTCTGGCGCGCCGTCTCGGCATACCCACCGATCACCGCGCGTCCCTCGGAGATCATGCTCATCGGAACCTCGAGCGCGATCTCCTGGACGTTGAATCCGGACAGCATGTCCGTGCCCGGGCTACGCAGGTTCAGGGTGTCGAACACCGCCCCGAGGTCGATGTAGAACGGATCGTCCCGCTGACCGGCGAACACCCGGATCCCTCCGGGCAGGGAGTAGATCGCCTGCGAGGCGAGGTTCTCGTAGTTCGGGGTCGTTCGCGGGCCGATGTTCGAGGGAGCGGCGATCAGACCGTCGGCGATGACGGTCCGCGTCCCCTCCTTGATCATCGTGAGCGTGTACTTCTGCCGCATCCCCAGTCCCGGGCTGTCGAGCGTCGTGATCGGGCCCGGAAGGGCGACGTCCGGCAGGAAGAGCTTGAGGTCCTTGCTCGTCCCCCTGAACTCGTTGCGGAACTCGAGCTCGAACTGGACGTCGTCGGCTACACCGTCGGCGTTGTTGTCGATGTTGAAGCGATAGAGGACGCTCGGATCGAAGCTCCAGTAGTTCGGCCCCGAGCTCGGCTCCTCGCTCGTGGTGTCCATGATCAGCTCGACCTTGTCGGTCTGGCCCGACTCATAGCTCCGGAACATGAAGTAGTCCGTGATGTCCGCGGACGGATCGAGCGAGATGAGCGGCGCTTCGCGGTGGCTCGCGGCCGTGGCGGATCCCGTGCCCACGAGGGCTGCGAGAGCCGCGGTCACCGCTGCCAGCAAGAGTGTCTTACGCATTCGCTTCCTCTCTCCCCCCGGTCGTTGAGTGAGGTCGCTCGTGATTCGCGGAGCGCCGCGAATCGGTTCGACGGGGGCGTGAAAGGCGAAGGCCCGCCGTTGGGCGGGCCTTCGTCGGTCGGGGGGCTTGAGGCCGACTAGGGGTGCGTCGGGTAATCCTTGCCCTTCGTGTTGGCGTAGCCGCTGAACGGATCGGCTTGGTACGGGAACGTCGCCAGGTACGGGACGTCGTTCGCGTCCACGCCGTCGCCGAGCGGCAGGCTGTGTCCGATCAGGACGCCGCCGACAGCTCGCTCGGAGATGTCGATAACGTCGTCTTCGAGGCGCCGGCCGTTCGGGTACCCGGCGAGGTCGCCGCCGAGCACTCCGAGGCGGTTGCCCTGTCCGACGGGCGCGGTGGGCGCGATCGCCAGGTTCAGGCGGATCTCGTCGGCCTGGGTGTCACCGGTGAAGTTGAGGTTCGGCTCCTTCAAGCCGGTGAGCAGCACGGAGACGAGATCGGTGCGGTTGTTCTCCTGAAACGGACCGAACTGCGGATACAACTGGTTGAGCAGCTTGGCCAGAATCGGACTCGAGTAGTACTGCGCGAACTGCTTGTCCTTGTCCGGCGTCGTTGCATTCCACTTGTCCTTCAGCTGAGTCGGGATGAGCAGCTCGTTGATTAGCGGCTCGCCGAGACGAGAGACCTGCACCCACTTCGTCGTCCGCTGCAGCTTCTTCCCCTTGAGGCTGACGGTCACCTTCGGACGCTCGGTCGCCGACCAGATCCCGACGATGTGGTTGCCGCCGTTGTCGAGCTGCGACAGCGGGACCTGCAGCGACACCGTGTGCACGGCGTAGCCGGCGATGAAGTCCTTGCCGCCGCCGGTTGCGCCGGTGCCGTTGCGAATCGCGACGAGGTCGAACGCCGCGCCGATGTCGCCGAAGAAACCGTCGTCCCGCTGACCTGCGAAGACCTTCGAGCCGTCATTGAGGTCGTGGACGCCCTCCATCGCAAGCGCGTGGTAGTTCGGCGTCGACCGCGGCCCGATGTTGTCGGGTGGGGTCAGCAGGCCGCTCCCCACGACGTGAGACGACTTCCCCTCGACGCGAGTGACGGTGTAGGACTGCTGCGTGTTCTGGAGGAACGCGACGGGCGCCTGGTTCTTGAAGCTGAACCGCCAGGTCACGTCCGGTTTGCCGTCACCGTTCTTGTCGGCGTAGATGACGTAACGCGCCGACGGCGAGAATGTGTACCAGTTCGGGCCGGCGGCGGGATCCTCGCCGGGGATCCAGTTGGAGATGATCGTCACGGTGTCCGGCCGGTCAGGGCTCCGGAACGCGTATGTATCCGTGTTGTCCGCGGAGGGATCCTCCGAGATCAGCGGTGCTTCCCGGTGACTCGACGCCTGTGCCGCTGCAGGGCTTCCGCCCCGCGACGCGAGCGCTGCGAAGAGCGCCCCCAAGGCTGCGGCCGCCAGGACTAGGACTGCCAGCTTTCGCATCGTCCTCTCTGCTCCTTTCAGACGGCCGGTCGGGTCTGCGGTGGCCGTCATGTCGGCACTGATTCGCCACACTCGTCAGTCCGGTTCAAATCGAACCGAAGCGCTCTCCTACGCGAATCAGAGCCGATGCGCGAGACTCCTCGGCTGATGCCGCGCTCCTTCGCCCACCTCTCGGACGAGGCGGTCGTCGCCTTGCTCGCGCGCTCCGACGAGTCGGCGCTGGCGGAGCTCTACGACCGCTTCGGTCGGGTCGCTTACGGCCTCGCGCTGCGCATCTTGCGCGACGACAAGCTGGCCGAGGACGCAGTGCAGGAAGGATTCCTCGCCGCGTGGCGCAACGCCGACCGCTTCATCCCCGAGCGCGGCAAGGCCAGCACGTGGCTGCTGACGCTCGTACATCGCCGCGCGGTCGATCTCGTACGACGCGAGGATCGGCGACGGGCGGAGCCCTTGACCGAGAGCGTCGAACCTCCTTCCACCGGTTCGGCTGAGGACGACGCATGGCTACGTTTCGAGCGGGAGCGAGTACAAGCAGCG
>DASWGR010000049.1:0-11888 GCA_036393535.1 Gaiellaceae bacterium
ACGCCGAACGTGAACACGCCCGACACGACATGTCCGTCGCCGGACATCGCGTGCCAGCGCACCGTGTACGCACCCTTCGGCAGACGTGGTAGCCACGCCGTCAGGTAGCGCCCCGTGATCACGACTCGTTCAACGCCCACGCTCCCGGTGGACGAATAGAGGTGCACGGAGCCGGGCAGCTGCTGCACGTATTGGTCGAAGCGCAGCACGATCTTCTGGGGCGACGACGGGAGCCGCTCACGAAATCCCGGCGCCGTCTTCTGGAGCGTCGCGTGCGCGAACGCCTGCGCCGGAAGCACGAGCGCCAGCGTCACCGCAGTCAAGAGCATCCGTTTCACCGGTGTGGAGTCCCCGCGAGCGGTGAGATGTGCCCGAAGACCGGAGCGACGTCGCGATCGGAGTAGAGCATGACGGAGATGACCACGAACGTCAGCGCGAACCCGGTCGCGACCGCCTGCGAGCGCGGGCGCAAGCAACGAGCCAGGGGGAAGATCGCGCCGACGAGCAGCGTCCAGCCGAGCAGATGGTGCAGGAACGCGGAACGCTGGAAGAGCCACGCATTCTGCTCGTGGACGAGGAAAGCGCCGCCGGAGACGACGAAGCCGGCAGTCATCGCCAGGCGCCACCACCTGCTAGTCAACTTGCCGCGGACCAGCGCGAGCTCAACCGCCCCGGCGAGCATCAACACCTGCGCCCACGCCCCGTGCGCGAGCATGTGGATCGCCGAGTTCGTGTAGAACGTCATCACCGGCCACAACAGGACTCCGAGCGCGAACGCGAGCCCGGGCCACAGGTACGCGCGCCACGCCCGCCGCCGCCACACCTCTGTTCCCACGACCGCCTCGCCGAGCAGGCAGAGGCCAAGCAGGAGGAATCCCGTCGCGAACAGCCAGTGAACGTGCTCACTGGCGGGTTGCATGTTCCTCCTGCAGGTCCTCCAAGAGGCCCGGCACGACGACGAAGTGGAAGAACAGCCCCACCGCGACGACGAGCAGAGGCGCCTCGACGAAGAGCCACCAGAATCCTTGCCCCCGCGGATGCAGCAGCGTGATCCGGTACGGCTGGACCAACGCCCAGATGACACCGGCGAGCACGGTCGCCGGCCCGACGGCGGACATGATCCGCGTCCGCGCGGTGGTTCGTTGTAACGGTGCTTCGAGTTCGCTGACGAGCTCTGCGTTCACGACGTCCTCCTCCCATCGTCGAGGTCACCACACAAGGACCTGCGAACGCAGAAAGCGCCGCAGGCCTAGGCGGGGACGGGCGGAGGCCTGACTTCGAACGCGAGCCCGAACAGGCTGCGCGGAGTGACGAGCTCGCCGACCGTCGGACGGGGCGCGGGCAGGCTCCCGTCCAGGAGACGTGACGCCCGCGCGGCCGTGTCACGGGCGTAGCTCTCGTAGTCAGAGAGCCAGTTCTCGACCGCGCGATAGACAAGCGCGACCACGACCGAAAGAACTGCAAAGACCGGCAGGGCGGCGGTGTGCAGCCATGGCGCCAGCAGCGGCCAGCGCCCGGCGGAGATTCCCTCCGCGTCGACCTGGAACAGGTAGATGAGCGACGTAACGAGGAAGGACCCGAGCCAGAGCCGCGGCGAGAGCTCGATGCGGACACGCGGCGCGGTTCGCGCGACCGGCGACCCGTGCGCGGCGAGCAGTTTGCGTGCGGCGCGCGCCTCCGTCCGTGCTTTGCCGAAACGCCAGGCGACGCGCGCCAGCATCAAGGCGACTGCGACCTTCACGACGGCGAGCAGGATCGGGTAGTACTGGGCGCCGGAGTACGGCGTCTCGACATGGCGGCCGAAGTCGAGCCGGTGCGCCAGGCTGCGGCCCGTGAGCTCGGCTACGAGCGCGAGCAGAAGGAGCGCGAGCCGCGCGAGACCACGCTGGTGACGCCGTGCACGCTCCATCCCCAACAGTTTGCGCCTATGGGCGCACCCAGCGCAACTGGGTAGGAACCACCGGGTTACGCGACTACGGTCAACATCCACTCGTCGCTGCAGCGATCCTCGAAGGCGACGAGGAAGATCCGCTGATATTGGCCGAGGCAGAGGGAGCCGTCGCTGAACGGGATCTGCTCCGTCCGAGGGCCGAGCAGCATCGAGACGAGCCGCGCGCGCTCCTCGGCCTCGAGGGGGACGAGTCGCTCGAGCAGGCATTCGAGATCGGAGAAGAAGCCGGTCTCGCGTTCCTGCACGCGGATCAGTGACGGATCGCCGTTCGGCGAGACGAAGGCGATGCCGCTGCCTCCGGTCGAGGCGACCTCGCGCCGGACCTCGTTCGTGATGTCGAGCACCGTCAGGTTCGGCAGCGCAGCCGCGATCGAGACGGGGATCTCGACGGACGTCACGCGGACGCAACCTCTCGCGGCAACCGGAAGTGCACGTCCTCGCGCGCCACCGTCACCTCGACGACCTCGCCGTAGCCCAGCACTGCAAGCCGCTCGATCGTCGCATCGACGAGCTCGCCGGGCGTAGACGCGCCGGCCGTGAGCCCGATCACCTCGTGCCGTGAGACCATCTCGCCGTCGAGCTCGCTCTCGCCGTCGATCAGCTCCGCCTCGGCGCCCGCGATCCGTGCGACTTCGACGAGCCGCTGCGCATTCGAGCTGGTCTGCGAGCCGATCACGAGGATCAGCGTCGCCTCCTCGGCGAGTCGCTTGACCGCATCCTGGCGGTTCTGAGTCGCGTAACAGATGTCATCCGCGCCCGGACGCGTGAGCGTGCCGAAGCGCTGCTCGAGAGCGTCCACCGTTGCGCGCACGTCGTCGAGCGACAGCGTCGTCTGGCTGATCACGGCCACGGGCCTGCCGTCCGACTCGAGCCGCGCAGCTTCCTCGGGCGACTCGACGACCACCGTCGAGTCCGGACGCTCACCGCGCGTGCCGATCACCTCGACGTGGTCGGCGTGCCCTACGAGCGCGACGAGATGTCCGGTGTCCGCGTAGCGGCGCGCCTCCGCATGAACCTTGGAGACGAGCGGACACACGGCATCCACGACCCGCAGACCGCGCTTCTCGCAGTTCTCACGCACAGCAGGCGCAACGCCGTGAGCAGAGAGCACGCAGATCTCACCCGCGGGAATCTCGTCCTCGTCGTCGACGAACACCGCACCCAGTCGCTCGAGACGGCGCACGACATGATCGTTGTGCACGATCTGGTGGCGGACGTAGATCGGCGGGCCATGTTCCGCGAGCAGGCGCTCGACGATCTCGATCGCGCGATCGACCCCGGCGCAAAAGGACCGGGGAGCAGCGAGCAGGACGCGCTTGCTCACGCGATTCCCTCGAGACCCTTGAGCGCACGCCTCGCACCGACCGCTGCACGCAGCGTTACCAACGGTTGCCGCGCGAAACCGCGCAGGAAGCCGAGGTAGTCGACCTCACCGTCCGCGGTCGCGCCATCGGCAACTCCGCCGAGCCGGCGCGTCGGCGTGTCGCTGATCGCGCGCAGGCAACCGACGAGTCGGCCGCTCCGCGCAAGTGCGCCCGATTCCATGTCCACTGCGTCCGCGCCGGTCTGCGCGTGCAGCCGCGCACGCTCCGCGGGATCGTCGACGATCCGGCTGGCGCCGAGGATCGTCCCTGTCCGTGCCGGTGAGGCTCCGAGCGGACCGCCCTCCCAAAGGACCGTCCCCGATTCGTCGACGACACGCGTCGCGTCGATGACGGTGCCGACCGGCAGCTCGCCAGAGAGCGCACCTGCGATCCCGAAGGAAACGAGCCGTCCCTCGGGTACGCCCTTCGACGCCCCGAGCCCAACAACCGCCGTCCGCCCGAGCCGCCGCGCGATGCGCTCCTCGACGGTCATGGCGCAGGCGAAAGTCAGCCCGTCAGCGTCCAAGCCATGCTCCTTGCGCTCTCCTTGAGCGAGCCGGCAGCCTCGTACGCGGCCGAAGGCTCGAAACCGGAATGGATCGCACAGTGCTCGCAACGAGGGTCGTTCCCGGGCCCGTAGTCCTCCCACTCCATGCCCTCGAGGAGCGCGTCATAGGTCGGGAAGATCCCGTCGGTGAGCAGGTAGCACGGCCCTTTCCAGCCGTACGGATTACGTGTGATCGAGCCCCACGGCGCGCACTTGAGCTTCCGCTCGCCGGTGAGGAACTCCTGGTAGATGGGTGTCGCGAGCCAGCGATAGCCCCGCTCGCGCGCGACGGTGCGGATGACCCGGAACTTCTCCTCGTGCTCGGCCCGCGTCATCGTCAGCGCCGGATCGATCTGGGAATACTGGTAGCCCGGGGCGATCAGCATGCCGTCGATGCCGACTTCGTCGGTGAGGTAGGCCATCATGCCGACGACGTCCTCGATCGACGTCTCCTTGAAGATCGTCGTGTTCGTGCTGACGCGGAAGCCTGCCTCGCGCGCCTTCCTGATCGCGTCGACGGCGACGTCCCACAGGCCCGGGTAGTCGCAGATGTAGTCGTGGATCTCGCGCATCCCGTCGAGATGGACGACGAACGTCATGCGGTGGCTCGGCTCGAAGACGTCCAGGTACTGCTCGAGCCGCAGGGCGTTCGTGCAGAGGTCGATGTTCTTGCCGAGCTCGAGCATGCCGGCGACGACGTCCTCGATCCCCTTGTAGACGAGCGGCTCGCCTCCGCAGATCGAGACGACCGGAGCCGGGCATTGCACGCCCGCGTCGATGCACTCCTCCACGGTAAGCCGCGCCTTGTTCGACTCGTACTCGCGGATCTTCCCGCAACCGATGCACGCGATGTTGCACGCGAGTGTCGGCTCGAGCATCAGGACGAGCGGATAGCGATCGCCCTTGCGCTGCTGGCTGGCCACGTAACGGCCGATCTGAACAGTTGAGCGGAGCGGGAACTTCATCCGTTGAGCCTTTCTCTGAGGCGCCCGAGCGCAAGGAGCGGGAACGTAAGCCGGTAGAGGTGGTAGCCGATCATGAAATCGAGTGGAAAACCAGTACCCGTGTAGTGCTGCTCGTCCCAATCACCGTTAGGACACTGAGTCTGGCAAAGATACTCGGCTGCACGCTGCGTGGACAAGCCCCTCTCGGCCCCGCCCGCCACGTAAGCCAGCAACGCCCATGCAGTCTGCGAGGGGGTCGCGGCGCCGCGACCGCGCCTCGCTGGGTCGCTGTAGGAGAGGACGTCCTCACCGAAGGCACCGCTCGGTTGCTGAACCGAGTCGAGCCACGAGAGCGCGCGCCGGATGGCCGGATGCTCCGGAGGGACGCCGCAGGCCTCGAGCGCGGGCACCGCAGCCCCGGTCCCGTAGAGGTGGTTCACGCCCCAGCGGCCGAACCAGGAGCCGTCGGGCTCCTGCTCCGCGAGCAGCCAGTCGAGGCCGGACGCGACCGCCGAGTCGTAGCCGGCCTCGCGGCCGAGGGTCTCGAGGGCGTGAGCGGTCACGTCGGCGGACGGCTCGTCCGTGACCTTGCCGAAGTCGCACATCGGGAGCCTGTAGAGCCACAACGCCTCGTTGTCGGCGTCGAAGGCCCCCCAACCGCCGCTCCGCGACTGCATCCCGACCGTCCAGTCGAGCCCGCGCCGAACGGCCTCGTCGCCCAGTTCGAGTTCACGGAGCGCCAGTGCGACCACCACGGTGTCGTCGATGTCCGGATAGAGGTCGTTGTCGAACTCGAACGACCAGCCTCCCGGTACGAGGTCGGGCCGGCGGATCGCCCAGTCGCCGCGGACCGTCACCTCCTCGCCGATGAGCCACGAGCCGGCGGCCTGGAGCCGCGGATCGTCGGCCGGGATCCCCGCCGCTCGCAGCGCGAGCACGCTGAGCGCCGTATCCCAGACTGGCGACTGGCAGGCCTCGGGACGGAGGCGGTCGCCTTCGCGCACCATGAACCGCTCCCAGCCCGCGAGGCCGCGCGCGAACGTCTCGTCCTCGAAGCCGTGCCCGAGCGCGGCGAGCATGATCAGCGACCAGACCCACGGCGGCTGGATCCCACCCCATGAGCCGTCGGCCTCCTGCCGCTCGCGCACCCATTGCTCCGCGACGGCGATCGCACGCCTCCGGCGTCCCGAAAGACGCGGCGTTCCCGACGCTGCCGTTTTGCGCCCGCCGATCTCGCTCAGGTCGATGGCGCTCGGCCGGACGGGCCGGAGCGCCTCGACCACCGACAGCGACACCATCGTCTGCCGAGCCCAGCAGGCGAGGTCGTAGACGGACAGCGGGCCGTTGGCCGGGAGCAGGATCAGCTCCACCGGCACCTTCGCCAGCCGCCGCCAGGGCCATTGCCCGATCAGCGCGAGGAACGCACGAGTGAAGATGCGCGTCCGCGCGACACCGCCGCTGCGCCGGATGTAGTCGCGGGTCGCGTCGCCGGCGTCGACACCCGCGAGCTTCAGCGCCGTGTACGCCTCCACCGTCACCGACAGGTCAGCCGGGCCCTCGAACCAGATCGACCAAGTTCCGTCCGCGCGGCGGCGGGCGAGCAGCTCGTTCGCGAGCAATCGGTCCGTCTCGGCGTCGCGCAGGCCGAGGAAGTGGAGCAGGAACAGGTGCTCCGCGATCATCGTCGCGTTCGACTCGAGCTCGCCCTTCCACCAGCCGTCGGGATGCTGGAGCGACAGCAGGCGCTCGGCGCCGAGCTCGACGGCGGTGTGCAGCCCGGTTCGCTCTTGCACGACAGTCACGTTGCCACCCTAGTTGTCGCATCGGACAACAGCCTCGCGGCTGTTCGGCCCGACCGAACCGCGCTTTCCATCGTCGCGGGCCAGCCGGTCGCGGTCCAGGCGCCCGCGCGCGTGACGTTGGCACGCGAGGTGAGCGGGCCCGGCCGACGCGATGCCGTCCGCGGGCGGAGCGCGACGGTTGCGTGCGGCTCGCGGCTGACGCGCGACCAGGTGAGCTCTGCGTGACCGAGTCGCTCGATCAGTTGAGCGGCAAGATGCTCGACGAGCTCGCGGCCGCGGATCTCCATCAGCTCGGGCACTCCGCTCGACACTATCGTCAGATATTGGCCCTGCGCGGGCTGCTGCCCGGTGAGCGCCCCACGATCGAAGACCCAGTGCGCATCCGAGCCGAGCAGCGCGGCCAGCGGCGTGCGCAGGAGCGGACGGTCGAACAGAAGGTGGACGCTGACGATCGGTGACTGTTCGAGGCCGGGCTCCGCTTCGCCGAGCAGGCACGCCGATTCGGCGGGCGGCGTCGCCACCACGACCGCGTCGGCGTCGAGATCGTCGAGGTCGTCGACCCGCACCCCCGTGTCGACGGTCGCACCGCCCTCCTCGAGCGTCCGCCGCGCCGCGTCGCCGTGCATCCGGCCAAGCGGTTTCGCCGGCAACACGAGCTCGCCCGCTTTGCGGCCCGCCAGCAGTGCCGTCTGCACCGTGAAGATCCCCATCGCCGCGCTCGCCTCCGCGGAGGGCAGGTTCAGGGCTGGACGGATGAAGACGTCCCAGAACCGCTCGATCGCGCGCTCCGACTGTCCTTTGCGCGCCAGGAAGTCCGCAAACGTCTCGTCGTCGTGCGCCGCAGCATCGACCCGGCGCAAGGCGAGCAGCTGCCAGACGAGGGGACGCTCACGCAGCGGCAGATGCGCGTAACGCGCCAGGAGGATCGATCCGGGAGAGATCTGCGACCAGCGGCAACGCTCGTCAACAACGGGCAGGCTCAGGCGCAGGCGGCGAACGGAGCCCGACTCGCCGATTCGCTCGAGGAACGCGAGATACTCGGTAAAGCAGCCGAGCGCGATGTGCTGGCCGTTGTCGGGCGGCGGCGCCGGATCGCCTGCACGCTCCGGCAGCGTTTGCACCGCACCGCCGAGCGTCGGCCTCGCCTCGAGGAGCGTGACGTCATGCCCGGCGTCCAGCAGCTCGAGCGCGGCCGCGCAACCGGCGAGACCGCCGCCGACCACGACCGTCTTCAACGCCGCAGCCCTTCGCCGACGATCCGGAGCTTCGTCAGCGCAGACAGGTGCGGTGGGCCGTCGAACACGTCGAAGCCGCGAGCCTCGATCCGCTCGAGCGTCGTGCGGTACAGACCGGCGAAGGTCGAGACGCACAGGGCGCTGCGGCCGTCGAGCGAGCGGAGCAGCCCAAGGCCGTCCTGTAGATGCACGCGGGCGCGCTCGGCCTGGAACGTGAGCAGCGCACGCCACGCATCCGTCGCGCGACCCGCCGCAATGTCGTCCTCCGACACGCCGAATGATGCGAGCTCGCCCTGCGGCAGGTAGACGCGGCCGAGCTCCGAGTCTTCGCGCACGTCGCGAATGATGTTGATCAGCTGCAATGCGATCCCGAGCGTTTCGGCTCGCTCGACATCATCGGAGCCGTAAACGGCAACGCACGCGACGCCGACGGCGCCCGCCACCTTCGTGCAGTAGCCGCGCAGCTCCTCGAAATCTGCGTACCGGGTCTGGTCGAGATCCTGCAGGCCGCCGTCCACGAGCGCATGTAGCGCACGGTCGGGAATCGGAAAACGACTCCGCGCATCGGCAAGTGCGACCGACATGGCGTCGTCTCCCGGCGAGGCAAGGCCGGTGCGTAACTGTTCGAGCTCCTCACGCTTCTTGTCCGGCGGCACATCGGCTCCGTCCGCAACATCGTCGACGCGGCGCGCAAAGGCGTAGATCGCGGAGATCGCCCGCCGCTTCTCGCGCGGCAGCACCATGATCCCGTAGGCAAAGTTGCGCGCCCGCCGGCGCGTAAGCCGTTCGACTTCCGCGTATGCCTGCTCCGTCGTCATCGTGCGAAGGCGGCCAGTGCGAGTCGAGTGCGCGACGGGCGCGGCCGCTGCGTGAACACGTCCCAATGTGCGGACTCGAGCGCGTCCAGCGCGGCAAGCCCGCCGCGGGCGAAGAGCCCGACTGCCCTTCCCATCCGGCCGCCGATTCGCTCCTGCAAGACGCTTCCTTCGGCCAGCAGGCCCCGAGCGCGCCCCGCCTCGTAACGAAGCAACTCGACGAGCTCCGGGCTCGGACGGTCGAGCGCGACCACGCCGAACCTACGGCGGTCCTCGAGCGGCAGATAGATGCGACCGAGCTCGAGATCGCGCGGCACGTCCTGCAGGAAGTTGACGAGCTGTAGCCCGGTGCAGACATCGTCGCTCGCGGCGACGAGCTCGGGCTCGCCGTCCAGGCGCAGCAACCCGAGCACCAGGCGGCCGACCGGGTCGGCCGAGTGGCGGCAGTATTCCTTCAGGTCGTCCCAGGTCGCGTACTCCGCGATGCGCTGATCCATCCGGTTCGCCTCGATCAGGAGCAGGAACGGCTCCCGCGGCAACGAGAACTCGTGGATGGTCGGCGCGAGCGTCCGCAGGACCGGCCACGAGGCCTCCCCCGAGTAGCAGGCGCCGAGCTCGTGCTCCAGCTCGTCGAGCGCGGCGAGACGATCGCCCTCGACCTCGTCCCCCAGGATGTCGACGAGCCGGGCGAAGCCGTACACGGCGCGCAGGTGCGGCCGGAGGCGTCGCGGGAACAGCACCGAGGCAACCGGGAAGTTCTCAGTCCGTGCGCGGCGGGCTACGACGGCGACGTCCATCCCCACAAGCCTCACTGGCCCGGCCCCGCTGGTCAACCGGCCACGTTTGCCTCCTGAGGGCCGAAGGTGCTTCAATCACCTGGCGCCGCACCCGCCCAGACCCAGCCGCGGGGCTCGTCAAGCCAATCCAGGAGGGCGGTTGACCGACCGGGGGAACAGCACTGGAGGCGGCCTGCGCAAGCACCCTGTGCTCGGCGTGGAGGAGGTGGGCACCGCTTGCCTGGTTCGCCTGGGCGGCGAGCTCGATCTCTACAACGCGGCCCAGGTGCGCACGGCGCTGGCCGACGCCTGCGCCCAGGCTCCGGAGCGGGTCGTCGTCGACCTCGCGGAGGTCGAGTTCATCGACTCGACCGCACTCGGCGTCCTGATCGAGACGCGCACGAAGCTGGTCAATCGGGGCGGCCTCCTCCTCGCAGCGCCCGGCCTCGAGACGCGGCGCGCGCTCGAGATCTCCGGGCTCGACAAGCTCTTCACCGTGCACGACACCGTGCCGGAGGCGCTGGTCGCGAAGGTCTAGGCGGCCGCCGAGGCCGCCGCCTCCGCCATCTCCTCGGACTTGATCAGCGTCACGGCCGCGACGAAGGCGAGAGTGGAAAACACCGCGAGCGCCCAGAACCCCCACGCGTAGCCGCCGGTCAGGGCGTCCAGCAGCGGCTTCCCGTCCGCGGCGAGCGATTTGAGGTGAGTGTTGAACACCGTCGAGGCGACGGCGACGCCGACGGCGCCGCCGATCTGCTGCGACGTGTTAATGAGGCCGGACGCCAGGCCCGCCTCACGTTCCACCACGCCGGCAAGTGCGGCGATCGAGACCGGCACGAAGGCAAATGCGATCCCGACGCCGACCATCACGTATCCGGGCAGGAGGTCGGAGGCATAGCTGCCGTGGACTGGGATCTGCGAGTACCAGATCATTCCTCCGGTCAACAAGGCGAGGCCGACCGCAATCACCGGTTTCGGGCCGACCTTCGTCGTCAGCGCTTGAGCCACACCCGCGGAGACCACGGCCGTGCCTGCAGTCGCGACGAACGTCACGCCGGTCTTGAGCGCCGAGTAGTGCAGCACGTTCTGTACGTAGAGGGTCAATAGGAAGAAGTTCGCGAAGAGCGTCGCGCCGAGGAGCGCGCCGACGACATTCGCGCCTGTGACCGTTCGCACCCGGAAGATGTGGAACGGCATCAGTGGGTCATGGACGCGCCGCTCGTTGACGAGGAACCCGACGAGCAGCACCCCCGAGGCGACCAGCAGAAGGATCGTTCGTGCGGTCGCCCAGCCCACGTCGGGCGCCCGGGAGATGCTGTAGACGAGCAGCGCCAGACCGCCGCTGACCAGCACCGCGCCGAGGACGTCGTAGCTCCGTTCGGCGCCTTCGCGCCTGCTTTCCGGGACGATCCGAGGCGTCAGGACCAGCACGAGCGTGCCGACCGGCACGTTGACGAAGAAAATCCATTCCCAGCCCAGGTACTTCGTCAGCACACCGCCGGCGAGCACGCCGACAGCCGCGCCGCTGCCGCCGAGGGCGCCCCAGATTCCCAGCGCCTTGTTGCGCTCGGCCCCCTCCTCGAAGCTCGTCATCACGATCGAGAGTGCGGCCGGCGTGATGATGGCGCCGCCGAGACCCTGTACGGCGCGGGCCACGATCAGCATGCCCTCCGACTGCGCGAGCCCGCAGACAAGGGAGGCGATCGTGAAGAGCGCCACGCCGACCACAAAGACCCGCCGCCGCCCCAGCAAGTCCGCGGCGCGCCCGGCCAGAAGGAGGAAGCCGCCGAAGGCGATCGAGTACGCCGTGATGACCCACTGCAGGTTCTCACGCGAGAAGTGGAGGGAACGACTGATCGAAGGCAGCGCGACGTTCACGATCGAGACGTCGAGGATCGTCATGAAGAAGGCCGTCGCGACGACGGCCAGGATCCTCCAGCGGTGCGGGTTCGAGGTCACGACACGCCTAGGTTAAACCGAGCGGAAGACGAAACGGGGAGCAACCAGATCGACGTCGCTCCCCGTTTTGAGAAAAGAGCCCGCTAGATCTTGCCGAGCTTCCGCCACTTCGTGTAGATGTCCCTGAAGTCATGGTCGGCAGCGCTGACCGCGTCGGCGGCGCTCATCTTGCCCTGCGAGACCTGGGCGAACATCTTCGGAACCAGGAACTTGCCGAACACCTCGGAGAACGCGGCGTTCGTGTAGCCCGGATAACCCGGGTTGACCGTGTACTTCTGAGCGATGGTCGTGAGGATCTGGTACTTGCCGCGCGGCTTGTGCGTGTCGGCCGCCGCAAGCTTCTGGATCTTCTTGAAGGGAAGCGCCCCCGGGAACGTCGGGAAGTTGTAGAACTTCGACGCGACGAAGGCGTCCTTGTAGTTGATCTCGAGGTCGGCCATGAACTGCTTGGCCGCCGCGATGTTCTGCGCGAACTTCCAGATCGAGTAGGACCCC
>DASWGR010000050.1:0-3558 GCA_036393535.1 Gaiellaceae bacterium
TCGAGGAGCGTCCGGGCGCTGGCCCGGAAGCTGGGGTGGTCGTCGACGATGAGAACTGTCATGCCCACAGTCTCGTCCTCCCGAGCCTCCGGGCGAATACGGTTAGCCACACTCTTTCAGGCGCTCGCTCCAGCCTTTTTACGTCTCTTTTGACCCGTAGAAGGCTCCGAAGCCGCCGGAATCTCCACATGGAAGACTGAACCCCGCCCGACGGCCGGCTCGACCCAGATCCTCCCGTGTACCCGGCGGACGAGCTCGCGGGAGATGTAGAGCCCCAGGCCGGTGCCGCCGATTCCGCCGGTCATGTCCGGGTCGACCCGGTAGAACTTCTCGAAGATCCGGCTCTGCTCGGCCGGCGGGATGCCGAGCCCCTCGTCGGTGACCGTGAAGCGCACGTACTTGCCCGCAGGCTCCAGGCGGACTTGCACGTCCCCGCCTCCAGGTGAGTACTTGACCGCGTTGTCGATGAGGTTGGTCAGAACCTGCCGGAGCTGGCCTTCGTCTGCGGCGACCCGCGGAACCTCCTGCTGGCCTGGATCGAGACCGACCCGCATTCCTTCCGGCAGGTGCGTCCGCGCGGCGTCGAGCACGCTGGCAGCGAGGGCGCGTGCATCGCACGGCTCGACATGCAGCTCGAGCCGGCCGGAGTCGAGCTGGCTGGCGAGCAGAAGGTCGTTCACGATGTCGGCCAGGCGGGTGGACTCTTCGACGATGATCTCGAGCAGCTTGCTCTGCATGGTCTCTTCGAGCTCGAGATCCTCGCGCGCAAGTGTCAGTGCCGAACCGTAGATCGCTGCAAGCGGGGTGCGCAGCTCGTGCGACACCGTGGAGACCAGGTCCTGGCGAATTTGCTCGAGTGCGCGCTCCTCGGTGACGTCCTGGAATGCGAACACCGTTCCTTCGTCGAAGCCGACTCCCGAGATCGAGAGCCAGCGCTCTTCGCCGGCGAGCTCCAGCGGCAAGGTGGTAGCCGTCGCCGGTCCGGGTGCGCCGGTCACGGGAACGCGCGCCGCGAGATCCTGCCAGCCCGGTAGCACCTCGTCGATGGCGCGGCCCAGCACCTCGGTTCGCGCAAGTTTGGTGATCACTTCGGCCGCGCGGTTCCAGAGGCGCACGATGCCTTCGACGTCGACGAGGAACACCCCGTCACCGACTGTCTCGAGCACGCGTGCAGCCTGTGCGCGCTCTTCCACCTCGCGGTAGAGCTGTGCGTTTTCGATCGCGCTCGAGGCCCGGCGGGCGAGGTCTTCTGCGAGGGCAAGGTCGGCCGGTCCATAGCGCCGGCCGGACTCGGCTGCGACGAAAGAGATCACTCCGTGTGTGCGCCCGCGCGTGATGAGCGGCACGCCCATGTAGCTCTGGAAGCCCAGCTCGCGGACGAGCTCGAGATGGAGGTCGTCCACTGCAAGCTCGGACAGGCGTTCCTCGGAGATCTCCGTCACGAGCTCGCTCTCGCCGGTGCGGAGGACGAGCGGCGGTCCCTGAGCCGCGTCGGGATCCTCGGGGTAGCGCCGGGAGAGCTCGAGGGCTAGCGCGACCTTGCGCTCGTCCACGTGTTCGACGGCGAGCGTGCGCAGCTTCCCGTCCTCGACGATGTCGACGCGCGCCCAGTCCGCGATTCGCGGCACCGCCATCTTCGCGAGTGCCGCGAGGGTGGTGCGGTAGTCGAGCGAGCTGCCGAGTGTTGCGCCGGCCTCGACGAGGAACCGTTGCGCTTCCTCGGCGCTCTTGCGATCGTCGATGTCCGTGTTGGAGCCGAACCACTTCACGATCTCGCCGCCTCGGTTCCGCATCGGAACCGCGCGCGTCAGGTGCCAGCGGTACGACTCGTCCGCGCGGCGCAGACGGAGCTCGTTCTCGTACGCGTTGCCCGTGTCGAGCGCCTGCTGCCAGAGCTGCAGGGTGCGCGGAAGATCATCGGGATGCGTGACGCCGATCCACCCCTCGGCGACCCGCTCCGAGAACGACGAGTCGAAGTAGTCGAGCACGCGCTGATTCACGTAGTCGAGCTCACCGTTCGGCATCGCGGTCCAGATCTGGTCTGGCTGCGCTTCCGCGAGGAAGCGGTAGCGCTCTTCGCTCTCGCGGCGGAGCTCGGCCAGCTCCTGCTCTTTCAGCAGCTCCGCCTGTCGCTGGAGCTGTTCCGTCTTCTCGTGCAACTCGATGAAGACGGCGACCTTCGAGCGCAGGACGTCCGGGTTGAACGGCTTGAAGACGTAGTCGACAGCGCCCGCCGAGTAGCCGCGGAAGACGTGGTCATCGTCCTTCGAGATTGCGGTGACGAAGATGATCGGGATGTGCTTCGTGCGCTCGCGCTGCTTGATCAGCATCGCCGTCTCGAAGCCGTCGAGCAGTGGCATCTGGACGTCGAGCAGGATCACTGCGACGTTATGCTGCAGGAGCTGGCGGAGCGCCTCCTCGCCGGAGTGGGCGTAGAGGAGGGTCTGGTCGAGCGGCTCGAGGATAGCCTCCAGCGCGAGCAGGTTCTCGGGACGGTCGTCGACGAGCAGGACGTTGGTCATCCGGTTTCGGCCGCCTCGCGAACAGCCGAAGGATTGACCCAGAGCCCGTAGATGAACTTCCCGATCTCCTCCAGCGGCAGGATCGCGTCGGCCGCGGTCGCGGCGATGGCCGCATCCGGCATCGTGCGGCGAGCTGCGCCGAGCGGATCCTGGATCAACGCCACGCCGCCGGCCTTCTTGATCCTGGCGAGGCCGAGAGCCCCGTCCTCGTTGGCGCCGGTGAGGATGATCCCGATCACGCCCGCTCCGTAGGCATCGGCAGCTGTTTCGAACAGGACGTCGATGGAGGGTCGTGCAAACTTGATGCGCTCGTCGACCGACAGCGCGAAGGAGCCTCGCTCGACCAGCAGGTGGTAGTTCGGCGGCGCGACGTAGACGTGGCGCGGCTCGATCGCCATCTTGTCGTCCACGTCGAGCACGGGTCGGTTCGTCTGCAGCTGCAGCAATTCGGCGAGCGTTCTCTCCTGCGAGTCGGGATGCCTGTGCTGCGCGATCGCGATGGGCAGGTCGAACTCCGCGGGCAGGTCGGCGAGGATGCGACCGAGGGCTTGCAGCCCGCCCCAGGATGCGCCGAGGCACACCAGGTTGTACATCAGTCGATCTTTCTGTAGAGCTTTTCGCTCGGGTCGAGCTCCTCGTAGCCGGCCTCGTGCGGGCTGAAACGGATCGCCTCCTTATGGCCGAGCCCGAGCACGCCGAACGTGACCAGGCTCTCGAAGAAGAGTTCGTGCACGCGATCCTGCAACGCGCGGTCGAAATAGATCATCACGTTGCGACAGATGATCACGTTGAACTCGTTGAACGAGCGGTCCGAGACGAGGTTGTGCTGTGCGAAGACGACGTTCTCGGTCAGAGAGCGCTGGAACTGTGCACCGTCGTACTTTGCGAGGTAGTACTCCGAGAAGGCCCGGGTTCCGCCGGCCTTGATGTAGTTCTGCGTGTACTCGCGCATCTTGTCGAGCGGGAACACGCCCGATCGCGCCCGATCGAGGACGGATTCGTTGATGTCCGTCGCATAGATGCGCGTACGGTCGTA
>DASWGR010000051.1:0-1879 GCA_036393535.1 Gaiellaceae bacterium
GTGGAGGTCGAGGGCGCCGATGCGGTGGCTATAAGCTTCCCCGGGTTTTTCGACCTCCTCAACTCGGTCTCCAGACGATGATTGTCGCCATAGACGGCCCCGCAGGGGCAGGGAAAAGCACGGTCGCGCGGCAACTCGCCGAGCGGCTCGGCTTTCGCTACCTAGACACGGGCGCGATGTACCGCGCGCTGACGTGGCTGGCGATGCAACGCGGCTTCGACCTCAGCGAAGGGCAACGCCTCGGCGAGCTCGCCGCCGAGAACCCGGTCGAGTTCAGTGAGTCCGGGCGCGTCTCGATTGCCGGCACCGATGTCACCGCCTCCATTCGCAAGTCAAACATCGACCGGCAGGTCCCTGTTGTCGCCAGGCACCCGGCTGTACGCGAGGTGATGCGCCAGCGGCAGCGGGAGCTCGGTCTACAGGGGGACGTCGTCATCGAAGGACGGGACATCGGCACGGTCGTCGCGCCCGACGCCGAGGTGAAGATCTACCTCAACGCCGACGCAGGCACGCGCGCACGTCGCCGCCAGGCGGAACGCCCGGACATCGGCGGCGACGCCCTGGCAACAGATCTCCGCGTCCGTGACGAGAGCGATGCGGTCCGCATGCAGCCGGCTGCCGACGCGGAGCGGATCGACACGACTGACCTCCAGGTCGACGACGTCGTGACCCGGATCGAGCAGCTCGTGCACGAGCGGCTCGCAGCGTCGCGGCGATGAACCGGACGCAGATCGCGCAGGTCGTGGGGCGACCGTTCTTCGCGGGAGCGGTGCGGCTCGTCACGCCGTTGCGCGTGTACGGCCGGGACCGCATCCCCGCGAACGGGGGGCTCGTTCTGTGCTTCAACCATTTCTCGTGGCTCGACCCCTGGGCGATCGGCTCCTACGTGCCGCGCACGCTCTACTACGTCGCCAAGCAGGAGGCCCACAACAATCCGATCATCGGGCCGTTGATCCGCACGTTCGGCACCATCGCGGTGCGCCGAGGCGAGTCCGACCGCGAAGCGGTTCGCATCATGCGCGAAATCGTGCATCGAGGAGACGCGCTCGGGATGTTCCCCGAAGGCACCCGGCAGGAGCGCGAGCCGGGTCCCGTCATGCCCGGAGCCGCGATGATCGCCGTGCAGGAGCAGGCTCCCGTCGTCTGCGGCGCCATCCACGGCTCGCAGGATTGGCGGCTCGGCAACTTTCACCCGGTCTCGGTCGCATTCGGCAAGCCGTTCGACGTGAGCCACCATCCGCGCAACTCCAAGGGGTACCGCGCGGCGGCGGTCGACATCCAGCAAGAGCTCCGGAAGCTGTGGGAGTTTCTCGTCACAACGCACGAGCAGGGCCGGCCGCGCAACGCGATCCCGCCGGCGTGACAGAGAAAGAGCAGGAGCCGCTGCACGGGACGGTCGCGATCGTCGGTTTCCCGAACGTCGGCAAGTCGACGCTGATCAACAGGCTCACCGGGTCGCGCGCAGCGGTCGTGCACGAGACCTCGGGCGTGACGCGCGATCGCAAGGAGCTGATCGGCGAGTGGAACGGCAAGCGTTTCCTGCTGATCGACACCGGCGGTGTCGACATCGCCGATCAGTCGCCGATGACGAAGTCGATCGCGGCGCAGGCCCAGCTGGCGGTCGGGGAAGCGGATCTCGTCCTCTTCGTCGTCGACGCGAGCGCCGGAGTGACGCCGGGGGACGAAGAAGTCGCGGACATCCTGCGGCGCGCACGCAAGCCCGTGCTGCTGATCGCAAACAAGATCGACGATCCCGCCCAGGAGAGCCTGGCGCTCGACCTGCACCGCCTGGGCCTCGGCGAGCCACGGCCCCTCTCCGCGCTGCACGGACACGGAAGCGGCGATCTCCTCGACGTGATCGTCGAGCAGCTTCCCGGCG
>DASWGR010000052.1:0-7408 GCA_036393535.1 Gaiellaceae bacterium
CAATACCCTCCGGCTTCTGGCCCGCTATCACGCTGCGCGCTGCCGCGTCCTCGGTCGCGCCCATAGCTACGGCTATGGGCGCTCCCTGCGTCCTTGCATCGCTTGGTGCTAGCGACCCAGAAGCTCGGAAGCATTACTGGAAGGGGCACTAGCGCGGGTTCTCGAGGTCCCTCGGCACCGCGGCGCTCGATGCCCGAGGTCAGGAGCGGCGGCGCGCCGACGTAGCCGATCCGCGAGTGGCCGTGCCCGAATTGTGGAATCGTTCCCACAATCCGACGCAGGAGCGTACCGACTGTGAACCGCGCGACGACGCGCCGTGTCCGTCTCGGGCTCGCCGGCCTCGGCCGGATGGGACAGCTGCACGCCGCGAACCTCGCGGGGCGCGTGCCGTCGGCCGAGCTCGTCCGCGTGGTCGACGCGGACGAGGACGTCGCACGCAGCACCGCCGACCGGCTGGGCGTCGAGTGGTCGACCTCCTTCAACGACCTCCTGGCGGATCCCGAGGTCGACGGCGTCGTCGTCGCGACGTCGACGCCCTCCCATGCCGAGTTTGTCGGGCGCGCGGCCGCTGCCGGAAAGCACGTGTTTTGCGAGAAGCCGATCGCTCACGGTGTCGGGCCAACCGTGCGCGCGATCGACGCGGCGGCCGCAGCGGGCATCAAGCTCCAGGTCGGCTTCCACCGCCGCTTCGACCCCGACTTCGCAGCCGCGACGGCCCGCATCAAGGGGGGTGAGCTCGGCCGCGTCTACTTCTTCCGCACCTCGCTCCGCGACAAGCAGTCGCCGAGCATCGAGTACATCGCCGGGTCGGGAGGCTTCTTCGTCGACGTCACGATCCACGACCTCGACGCCGCCCGCTGGATGGTCGGCGAAATCGACGAGGTGACCGCCTTCGGAGCCGCGCTGTCCGACCCCGCGTTCGCGGAGGTGGGCGACATCGACAACGCCGTCGTCGCGATGCGCTTCGCGGGCGGCGCGCTCGGCGTGATCGACAACAGCCGCGCGGCAGGCTACGGCTACGAGTGCTCGACCGAGGTGATGGGCTCCAACGCGACCGTCCGGATCGGCCACCACCGCCGGTTCCACACCCAATGGCTGACGCAGGGCAGCGACTCGGTCGACTGGGTCGACGACTTCACGGAGCGGTACCCGCAGGCGTACGTGCTCGAGCTCGAGGACTTCGCCGCGGCGGTGCGCGACGATCGTTCTCCCGCGGTCACCGGGGAGGACGCGCTCGCGGCGCTGATGCTCGCCCGTGCATGCGACCGCTCGATGCGCGAAGGTCGCACCGTGCGCCTGCGCCACGAGCAGACGGCGACCGGGATCGCCTACGCCGGAAGGGAGGTGGATCTCGCTCGAGTGCGCTAAGCCGCGTGAAAATGTCCAAAGAGAAAGGAGACGCAGCAAATGAGTGAATTCGAAGTGGTCGAGGGTCCGGAGGAGGAAGAGAACGGCCTGAGCCGGCGTGACGTTCTGATCAAGGGCGGTCTCGTCGCGGCCGGCGCGGCGTTCCTCGGCTCCCCGGTGGCAGCTGCGGAAGCAGCGGTCAGGCGGAGCGCCCGCGGCCCAAAGTCGTTGAAGATCGCCGTCATCACGCACGGGGCGGGCGACACCTTCTGGGCGGTCGCCCACAAGGGAGCGTCGGCCGCCGGAGGCGACCTCGGCATCACCGTCCAATACAGCGAGAGCCGGAACGATGCCAACCGTCAGGCGCAGCTGATCAACACCGCTGTGGCACAAAAGGTCAAGGGGATCGCGACGTCCGTCCCGAACCCCGATGCGATGAAGGACGCCTTCGGACGGGCGAAGAAGGCGGGGATCCCGTTCATCACGCTCAACTCGGGCCTCGAGGTCTTCAAGCAGTTCGGCGCGATCACGCACGTCGGCCAGACCGAGCAGATCGCCGGCGCCGGCGCCGGAACGAAGCTCAAGGCGACCGGCGCGAAGAAGCTGCTCGTAATCATCCACGAGCAGGGCAACGTCGGCCTCGAGCAGCGCTACGCCGGCGCGAAGTCGACCTTCAAGGGCACGGTCGAGCGGCTCCAAGTCAAGGGCGTCACCGACCTTGCAACGACCACGAACCAGATCCGGACGAAGCTCACGGTCGACAAGGCGGTCGACGCCATCCTCACGCTCAACCCCGACATCGCGGTCGCGGCGCGGGACGCGGCCAAGGGCGCCAACTCGAAGGCGAAGATCGCGACGTTCGACCTGTCGAGCGACGTGATCACCGCGATCCAGTCAGGACAGATCCTGTTCGCGATCGACCAGCAGCAGTACCTGCAGGGCTACCTGCCGGTCGTGTTCCTCTACCTCTTCAACACGAACCTCAACACCGTTGGCGGCGGCCAGCCGGTCCTTACGGGCCCCGGCTTCGTCGACAAGAGCAACGCGGCGAAGGTCGCCGCGCTGGCAAAGAAGGGAACGCGCTAGGACAATCCGAGCCCGGTGGGCGGGTTACGCTCCGCCCACCGGGTCCAGGAGGCGAGATGGCCGTCGAAACTGCTCCACACCAGCTCCCGGACGAGCGGCTTGCGCGAGTCGGGTTCGTCGCGCAGCTGCTCAAGCGCCCGGAGATCGGCTCGCTGTTCGGCGTCGTCGCCGTCTTCTTCCTCTTCGTTTCGACGGGGCACGGTTTCAGCTCGACGGGCTTCGGCTCGCTCGCCGGCGCCGCGAGCTGGAGCGACGAGGCATCGCTGATCGGCATCATGGCCGTTCCGGTCGCTCTGCTCATGATCGGCGGAGAGTTCGACCTCTCAGCCGGCGTGATGATCGGGAGCTCGGGCATCCTCTTCGCCCTCCTCACCGTCGACCACCACTGGAACGTCTGGCCGGCGTTCGCGGTCGTGATGCTCTTCGGACTGGCGATCGGCTTCATCAACGGAATGCTCGTCATGACGACGAAGCTTCCGAGCTTCATCGTCACGCTCGCGACGTTCTTCGTCCTCCAGGGCCTGAACCTCGGAGGCCTCTTCTCGGTCACCGGCAAGGTCTACGTCCCGGGCGTCGACACGACATCGGGTTACGCGTTCGCGCGCAAGATCTTCGCCTCGACCGTGTGGTCGCCGTACGACTTCCAGATCCGCGTCTTCTGGTGCATTGCGATCACGGCGATCGGAACCTGGGTGCTGACGAGGACGCGCGTCGGAAACTGGATCTTCAGCGTCGGCGGTGATGCGACGGCGGCGCGGAACGTCGGCGTCCCGGTCCTTGGCACCAAGGTTGCGCTCTTCATGGCGACATCGACGCTGGCGGCGCTCTCCGGGGTCATGAGGACGCTGCAGCTGCGCGAGATCGAGGGGGCCGCCGGAATCGGGCTGGAGTTCGAGTTCATCATCGCCGCGGTCGTCGGCGGCTGCCTTCTGACCGGCGGCTACGGGTCGGCGATCGGCGCCACGATGGGCGCGATCATCATGGGCATGACGACTACCGGCATCGTGTTCGCCGGCTGGAACAGCGACTTCCATTTTCTCTTCCTCGGCGTCATCCTGCTCCTCGCCGTGCTGCTCAACACGGCGATCCGCCGGCGTGCGGAGGCGGCACGATGACCCCGACCGAAGGCAACGGCGCGCACCTGATCGAGGTCGACCACGTCAGCAAGTACTTCGGCAACGTGATCGCGCTCTCGGAGATCTCGGCCCACGTCAACGGCGGAGAGGTCGTCTGCGTTCTCGGCGACAACGGGGCCGGCAAGTCGACGCTGATCAAGATCCTCTCAGGGGTGCACCGTCCGACTGAAGGCCGCTACCTCGTGGACGGCGAGGACGTGCGCTTCAGCTCACCTCGCGACGCCCGCGCCCGGGGCATCGCGACCGTCTACCAGGACCTCGCGATGTGCCCGCTCATGTCGATCTGGCGCAACTTCTTCCTCGGCTCCGAGCCGCTGAAGGGAGTGCCGCCGCTCCGCCGCTTCGACGTCGCGTTGGCGAAGGAGACCGTCCGCAAGGAGCTCCACGAGATGGGCATCGACGTCCGCGATCCCGACCAAACGGTTGGAACGCTCTCGGGCGGCGAACGCCAGGCGGTCGCGATCAGCCGGGCCGTGTACTTCGGCGCGCGCGTGCTGATCCTCGACGAGCCGACCTCCGCCCTCGGCGTCAAGCAGGCCGGGATCGTGCTCAAGTACATCCTCCAGGCACGCGACCGCGGCGTCGGCGTGATCTTCATCACGCACAACCCACACCACGCGTACCCGGTCGGGGACCGCTTCGTGATCCTGAACCGCGGGCGGAGCCTCGGCTCGTACGTGAAGAGCAAGCTCCAGCAGGACGAGCTCGTGCGACTGATGGCCGGCGGCCGTGAGCTGGAAGAACTCCAGCACGAGCTGGCCGGTATCACCAGCGGGCCCGCGTCGTAGCCGTGAGCACGGTCCGGCTGACGACTGCGCAGGCGCTCGTCCGCTTCCTGGCCGAGCAGTACGTCGAGCGGGACGGCGTGGAGCACCGGTTCTTCGGCGGCTGCTTCGGCATCTTCGGGCACGGCAACGTGGCCGGGATCGGCGAGGCGCTGTACGAGAGCCCGGAGCTCTTGACCTACTACCAGGCGCGCAACGAGCAGGGGATGGTGCATGCGGCCGCGGGCTACGCTCGGATGCGCAACCGGCTCGGTGCGCTCGTCTGCACGAGCTCAATCGGGCCGGGCGCGACCAACATGGTCACCGGTGCAGCGCTCGCGACGATCAACCGGCTGCCCGTACTGCTGCTGCCGGGCGACGTCTTCGCCTCGCGCAAACCCGATCCCGTGCTGCAGCAGCTGGAGGTGCCGTGGGCGGGGGACGTTTCGGTCAACGACTGCTTCCGGCCCGTCTCGCGCTACTTCGACCGGATCTGGCGTCCGGAACAGGTGATTCCGGCAGCGCTGCAGGCGATGCGGGTGCTCGTCAATCAGGCAGAGACCGGCGCGGTCACGCTCGCCTCCCCGCAGGACGTGCAGGCAGAGGCGTACGACTTCCCGGAGGAGTTCCTGCGCAGGCGCACGTGGCGTGTTCCGCGTCCGCTTCCGGACGAGGCGGCGCTCGCAGAGGCCGCGGCGCGGATCCGGGCGGCCCGCCGGCCGCTGATCGTCGCCGGCGGCGGCGTCATCTACTCAGAGGCAACGGATGCGCTCAGCGCGCTGTGCGAGTCGACCGGCATCCCGGTCGGCGAGACGCAGGCCGGCAAGGGTTCGCTGCCGCACGACCACCCGTCGGCACTCGGCGGGATCGGCGCGACCGGAACGCTCGCGGCGAACCGGCTCGCGGCCGGTGCGGATCTCGTCATTGGGATCGGCACGCGCTGGTCGGACTTCACGACCGCGTCGAAGACGGCCTTTCAGAACCCGGAGGTGCGTTTCGTCAACGTCAACGCCGCCGACTTCGACGCGGCGAAGCATGCAGGGCTGGCGCTTGTCGGTGACGCACGGGCGACGATCGAACGGCTCGCCGCGCTGCTCGCCGGCTGGTCGGTGGACCACGACTACCGCGAGGAGGCCGCGCGGCTCAACGGCGAGTGGGACGCCGAGGTCGAGCGCCTCTACACGCTCGGCCACGGACCGCTCCCCGCGCAGAGCGAGGTGCTCGGCGCGGTGAACTCCGCGGCCGAGCCGCGCGACGTCGTCGTCTGCGCCGCCGGCTCGATGCCGGGCGACCTGCACAAGCTCTGGCGGACGCGCGACCCGAAGGGCTATCACGTCGAGTACGGCTACTCGTGCATGGGCTACGAGATCGCCGGCGGCCTCGGAGTGAAGATGGCGGCGCCGGAACGCGAGGTGTACGTGCTCGTCGGCGACGGCTCTTACCTCATGCTCCCGGGCGAGATCGTCACCTCGCTGCAGGAGGGGCTGAAGCTGACGATCGTGCTCGTCGACAACCACGGCTTCAACTCGATCGGCAGCCTGTCGCGCTCGCTCGGCCTCGACGGTTTCGGCACGCTCTACCGCTTCCGGCGTGACGGCTCGCTGGGACTCGACAGCGACCCCTCGCCTGCTCCCGTCCTTCCCCTCGACCTGGCCGCGAACGCCGAGTCGCTCGGCGCGCGCGTGATCCGCACGCGCACGATCGAGGAACTGCGCGCCGGGCTCGCCGCCGCGAAGGAGGAGACGCGCACAACCGTGATCGCCGTCGAGGTCGACCGTTACGAAGGCGTTCCAAGCTATGAGAGCTGGTGGGACGTTGCCGTCGCCGAGGTGTCCGACGTCGACTCCGTCCGCGAAGCACGTGAGCAGTACGAGGCGGCGCGGCGGAGCGAGCGCAGCCACCTGTGATCGAGGCCGCGGTGGTGGGACGGGTCGGGATCGACCTCTACCCGAACGAGCTGTCGACGCCGTTGCGTGAGGTGCGCACATACACCCGCTTCGTCGGCGGCTTCGCCGGGAACGTGGCAACCGGGCTCGCGCGGCTCCGCGTGCGTGCGACGATCCTTTCGCGCGTCGGTGCCGAAGGGCACGGCGAATTCGTCCGCGACTGGCTCGCGGGAGAAGGTGTCGACGTCCGCTTCCTGCGCACGGATCCGTACTGGCCCACGCCGCCGACCTTCTGCGAGGTGTGGGCGCCCGACCGCTTTCCGCTCACGTTCTACCGGCGGCCGACGGCGCCGGACTGGCAGCTGTCGCTCGAGGACTTCGACCTCGACGAGGTCGCCGCCGCGCCGCTCCTCTACGCCACCGGCACCGGCCTGGCCCAGTCGCCGAGTCGAGAGACGACGCTTGCCGTGCTGAAGGCGCATCGCGGCACCACGATCTTCGACCTCGACTGGCGGCCGACGCTCTGGGACAACCCCGTGGAATATCCGGAGCTCGCGGCCGAGGCCGCGACCACGGCCGACGTCGTGATCGGGAACGAGGAAGAAATCGAGGCGGCACGGCTCAAGGATGTCCCAACGCTCGTGCTCAAGCGCGGCGAGCGGGGCGCGACCGTCTACCAGCACGGCGACGAAACCGACGTGCCGGCCTTCCCCGTCGAGGTCGTGAACGGCCTCGGCGCCGGCGACGCGTTCGCGGCGGCAGTCGGGCAAGGGCTCCTGCGTGGGCTGTCGCTCGTCGAGACGGTTCGTCGCGCGACCGTCGCGGGCGCGCTCGTCGCATCGCGGCTCGCGTGCTCCGAAGCGATGCCCCGGCTGGACGAGCTGGAGGCAGCGCTCGTATGAAACGACTTGCTACTGCGGGCCGGCGACTGCACGGAACCGCCGCCGGCTCCGTGGACCGCGTCGGTGACTGAGCAAAAGAGACTTGATCCTGTTGTAGGCCGGTTGGGCGAAGCAAGGCGAAGCCCGGTGAGAGCCCAAGCAGCTGTAGGAATGCGATGAAGGAGGGCCTCCCGCGGAGTCATGCTCCGCGCGTCCTCGAAAGACGAAGGGAGGCCCCTGTGATGTTGTACGCCGGATTGGATCTCAGTCGCAAGCGTCTCGACTTCTGTTTGCTCGATGAGCTGGGC
>DASWGR010000053.1:0-16562 GCA_036393535.1 Gaiellaceae bacterium
GTCGCGTCGTTCGTCGGGATCGTGCCCGCGTCGCGGCCGCGACTCGTGGTGCTCGTCACGGTGGACGAGCCGCGAGGCGCGATCTGGGGCGGCGTCGTCGCGGCTCCCGCATTCCAGCAGATCGCGAGCTTCGACCTCCAGTACCTCGAGATACCGCCGGACGCGGCCAGGCACTAGCCGCGTGGTGGTGTTTCGGCACGCCTACGCGACAGACGGGTGCGCAGTTCCTCGGTAGCCTGACGGCTAGGTGGGCGGGTCAGGGGCTCCCGGTTCGCGCGCGTGTACATGTACGGACTCTGAAGCGCGGCGACGAGGACTGCAAGGCCCTCCAGTCGAAGCTGGACGCGTGACAGGTTCTGGCCCACCCCGCAACCGTAGCGCCGTAGGACCGTCGCACTAGACTTGGTCGGCGATATGCAGCTGGAGCGGCTCATCGCTGCGCTCGCTCCGACCGACGTCGTTGGAGCCGGTGCCCTCGAGATCCGCGAGCTGGCGTACGACGCGCGGGAGGTGCCGCGCGACTCCCTGTTCTTCTGCGTCCCGGGCGCGAAGGCGGACGGTCACGACTTTGCGGCCGAGGCGCTCGAGCGGGGAGCGGTCGCGCTCGTGGTCGAGCGCCGGCTCGCGCTCGCAGTTCCGCAGCTGGTCGTGCCGAGCGTGCGTGCCGCGATGCCGCGCGCCGCGGTCGAGTTCTTCGAGGATCCGACGGCGCGGCTGCCGGTCGCGGCGATCACCGGCACGAATGGCAAGACGACGACCGCGTACCTGCTCTGGTCGATCCTCGCCGCCGTCGGGGAGCAGCCCGGTCTGCTCACGAACGTGGAGCGACGCGTTGGCCCCGACGTGCGCGAGGTCGGCCTCAACACGCCCGAGTCGATCGACCTGCAGCGCCTCTTCCGGGAGATGCTCGCCCAGGGCAATCGCGCCTGTGTGATGGAGGCGACGTCGATGGCATCGGCCAAGGGACGGCTCGAGGGAACGCGTTTCGCCGTTCTCGTCTTCACGAACCTGACGCAGGACCACCTCGACTTTCACGGGACGATGGACGAGTACTTCGAATCCAAGCGCCGCTTGTTCGCGCAGGCGGGGCGCGCGGTCGTCAACGTCGGCGACGAATACGGCGAGCGGCTCGCGGCAGAGCTTCCCGATGCGATCACCTTCCGGCCGGAAGACTCACTCGGCGGCGTCGAACTGAAGCTGCCCGGTCGCTTCAACATCGAGAACGCGCTCGCAGCAGCAGCCGCGGCTCGCGCGCTCGGGATCGGCGAGGAGGCGATCAAGCAGGGCATCGAGGCCCTCGACCGCGTTCCCGGAAGATTCGACCGGGTGGACGAGGGACAACCGTTCACGGTGCTGGTCGACTACGCGCACACGCCCGGCGCACTCGAGACGGCGCTCCAGGCGGCGCGTGAACTTGGGCACGGGGGTCGCGTGATCTGCGTCTTCGGCGCGGGCGGCGATCGCGACCGGGCGAAGCGGCCGCTGATGGGACAGGTCGTCGCCGAACTGGCAGACGTCGTGCTGGTCACCTCGGACAATCCGCGCAGCGAGGATCCGGCCGCGATCGCCGCCGAGGTGGTCGACGGGCTCGACCTCGAAGTGGAGCTCGACCGGCGGCGCGCGATCGAGCGAGCACTCGAGTCCGCGCAGGCAGGTGACGTCGTCGTGATCGCCGGCAAGGGCCACGAACGGGGTCAGGAGATCGACGGCCGCAAACTTCCTTTCGACGACCGCGAGGTCGCGAGCGAGGCGCTACGCCGTCTGGGAGCACCGACGTGATCCCGCTCGAGACGAGCCTGCTCGATGGGCTCGGCGATGTTGAGGCGCGCGCGGACAAGTTCACCGGCGTTCAGGTCGACTCGCGGCGGATCGCGCCCGGGGATCTGTTCGTCGCCGTCGGCCGCGGCTCGGAGTTCGTGGACGATGCGCTCATACGTGGCGCAGCCGCAACCCTCGAGCCACACGACGCGTTCGCCGCGCTCGCAGTGGTCGGGCGAGCAGTACGTGAGCGGAGCTCGGCGCGCATCGTCGGGATCACGGGCTCGATGGGGAAGACGTCGACGAAGGACATTCTCGCCGCACTGAGCGCTCCGTCTGCGCGGACGATCGCGGCCGAAGCCAGCTTCAACAACGAGATCGGCGTGCCGCTGACGCTCTGCCGATTGGAAGAGGACACGGACGTCTGCATCCTCGAGCTGGCGATGCGTGGCTTCGGCCAGATCGCCGCGCTCGCCGAGATTGCGCGGCCGCACATCGGTGTGGTGACGAACGTCGGTCCCGTGCACCTCGAGCTCGTGGACTCGATCGACGGCGTTGCGCGGGCGAAGGGTGAGCTGATCGCCGCCCTGCCAACGGGCGGCACGGCGATCGTGCCCGAGGACTTTCCGGTCCCACGCGACGATGTCGAGGTCGTGCGCGTGGGAGCGCTCGAGGCGATCCGCGTCGATGGCCGAAGCGTCGTCGATGGAGTGAGCTTCAACTTCACCGCCCAGCATCAGGTTCAGAACGCGGCGACCGCGCTGGCAGCGCTGGCCGCGCTCGGCCTGCCGCGGCCGGAGTCCGTCGACGTGGACTTCGCCCGCTGGCGTGGGGAGGAGCAAGAGCTCCCCGGCGGCGGCCTCTTGATCAACGACGCCTACAACGCCAATCCCGTCTCCATGCGCGCAGCACTCGCCTATCTGGCGGAGCGGGCGGGGGACAGGCGCCGCGTGGCGATCCTCGGCGACATGGCCGAGCTCGGGCGCACGGGCCCCGCATACCACCGTGAGGTGGGTGCCGCGGCGTCGGAGCTAGGCGTGGACGAGCTCCTGGCCGTCGGAGAGCTTGCGCGCGGATACCTTGAGGGCGGCGTTCCGGGGCGCTGGGTTGCAAACGTCCACGACGCGCTGCGTCAGGTGGACGAGCTTGTCCGCCCGGGTGACGCGGTGCTCGTGAAGGCGTCACGGGCCGTCGGTCTCGAAGCTGTGGCAGCCGCACTCACTCAGATCCGGGCAACGACTTGATCCGCGTCCTTGCCGCGGCCGTGGTCGCGATGATCGTGTCCGTCGTCGTCGGTCCCAAGTTCATCGCGTTCTTGAGAAGGAACGAATTCGGCCAGCACATCCGTGAAGAGGGACCGGCAGGCCACCGCGTCAAGCAGGGAACGCCGACGATGGGCGGCCTGCTGATCCTCGTCGTCGCGACGGGGGCATTTCTCGCCTTCTCGAAGTACAAGGTCCCGGCGCTCACCGTCCTCTTCGTCACGCTCGGCTGCGGGGCGATCGGCTTCCTCGACGACTTCATCAAGCTCACGCACCGCCGTTCCCTCGGACTGCGCGGTCGCTGGAAGCTGCTGCTGCTCGCCTTGATCACGGTCGGTGTCGGCTTCGCAGCCGATCACCAGCAGCTACCTACAAACGTCTTCATCCCAGTCGTGCACTGGAACCTCGAGCTGTCGTGGGGTTGGTACGTGCTGTTGTTCCTCGTGATCGCGGGGACCGCGAACGGCGTCAACCTCACCGACGGCGTGGACGGGCTGGGGGCGGGAACCGGGATCATCGCCCTGATCACGTTCACGGCGATCTCGGTGGTGACGTACATCCGGTCCGGCAACCCAGGCGGGCGCTTCGACAGCCGCCTCGATCTCGCCATTGTCGGCGCTGCGCTGATCGGAGCCACGATCGGATTCCTCTGGTACAACGCCTTCCCTGCGGAGGTGATCATGGGCGACACCGGGGCGATGGCGATCGGCGGCGCCCTGGCCGCGATGGCGATCTTCACGCAGACGATGTTCCTACTGCTTTTCATCGGCGGAATCTTCGCGCTCGAAGCGCTCTCGGTGATCGTGCAGGTGATCTCCTTCAAGTACTACGGCCGCCGCGTCTTCCTGATGGCCCCGATCCACCACCACTTCGAGATGAAGGCGTGGTCCGAGACGAAGATCATGGTGCGTTTCTGGATCGTCACCGCGATCCTCTGCGCGATCGGCTTCGCCCTCTTCTACCGCGACTTCACCTTCTTCCGACGCTGAGCGAGCGGCCCGGCGATACCGTCGTCACCATCGGAGCAGGCGATTCCGTCTCCGAGCTCGCAGAACGAGTTGCTCCCGAGGGCGACGTGCTCGTCGTCGATCGGTCCGTCGACGCGCTCGAGTGCCTGCGGAAAGCGACCACGGCCTCGAATGTCTTCTACCTCGTCGGTTCGATGGACGTCCTCCCGCTCACAGATGCGGCCGCCGACGAGATCCTCGCGACTGCTGTGCCCAACCCAGAGGCCGCGGCCGAGTTCTTTCGTGTTCTCCGGCCTGGCGGGGAGGTGGCTGTCGCGACAGGTGACCAGGACCCCACGGTGCCCGCGTTGAACTTAGACGCGCGTGAGATCGAGCGACTCTTCACCGACGCCGGATTCAACGCCGTGACTCTGGCGGCTGTACAAGGCCGGCTAGCGGTCGCCGCGCGCAAGCCGTGAAGCTCCCACGCCGGGCGCTCGTCCTGGGGCTCGCCCGCTCCGGTCAGGCGGCGGCCCTCGCGCTCGCCGGGCGCGGGGTACCCACGCTGGGTGTCGACCGGGCAGACGGCCTGGACACCGGGAGGCTTGCCGAAGCCGGCGTCGAAATCCACCTGGGGACTGAGGAGGAAGGTCTGCTGGACGACGTCGAGCTGCTCATCAAGAGCCCGGGCGTGCCCGGGGAGTCACCGCTGGCAGCGACCGCGCGTGCGCGTGGGATCCCAATCTGGAGCGAGGTCGAGCTCGGCTTCCGCCTGCTCCGCAACCCCTTCGTCGGGATCACGGGAACGAACGGGAAGACGACGACCAGCGAGCTCCTCGGCGCCATGTTCCGCGCTGCGGGCAAGCCCGTCGCGGTTGCCGGGAACGTCGGCCGGCCGCTGACGAGCTTCGACGGCGCGCTTGAGAAGGAGGCCTGGATCGTCTGTGAGCTCTCGAGCTTTCAGCTCGAGGACGTGCACCGCCTCCGGCCCCGAGTGGCGGTGTTGCTCAACCTCGAGCCGGACCACCTCGACCGCCACGTTTCCTACGACGCGTACAGGGACGCGAAGCTGCGCATCTTCGAGAACCAGACCGAGGCCGACGTCGCCGTCGTCCCGCGCGATTTCGAGGCCGTTCCCGGCGGCGCCGACCGGATCGAGTTTCACGCCGACGATCCGCTTCCCGCCGAGCCGCTCATCCCCGGCGAGCACAACCGTGAGAACGCAGCCGCGGCGACCGCCGCCGCCCGGGCCGCGGGAATCGAGGAAGATGCGATCGCGGAAGCGCTACGCACGTTTCCCGGAGTCGCGCACCGGCTGGAAATCGTGCTCGAGCGCGACGGGGTTCGCTTCGTCAATGACTCAAAGGCGACGAACACGGCTGCGGCGCGTCGAGGCATCGCAGCCTATGCGGGCCAGCCCCTCCGCCTGATTCTCGGCGGGTCGTTAAAGGGCGAATCGTTCGACGAGCTCGCCGAGGGGCTGCCCGCTTCCGTGCGCTCGATCGACCTCATCGGCGAGGCGACAGAGAGCCTCGCGGCGTCGCTGGGCCGCGCGGGCCGCGCGTTCCGCCGTTCGGGCGACCTTGCAACAGCCGTGGGCGCCGCTGCAGGAGACGCCGAGCCGGGTGACGTCGTGCTGTTGTCGCCCGCGTGCGCGAGCTACGACCAGTTCCGCGACTTCGAAGAGCGCGGGGAGACCTTCCGCAGGCTCGTTGGGGAGCTGTGGTGAAAAAAGGGCAGCTCGAATCGCACCTGCTCGTGCTCGTGACGCTGGCCCTCGTCGCCTTCGGCCTGGTGATGGTCTACAGCTCGACGTCGGCCCCCGCCGCACTCGCGCGCACGGATCCGATGTCGTACCTGAAGAAGCAGGGCGTGTACGCCCTGATCGGAGTGGCGCTGATGATGTCCGCATCGCGATTCGACTACCGGCGTCTGCGTCTCCTCGCGCCTGCTTTGGTGCTGACCGCGCTGGGCGGCTGCCTTGCCGTGCTCGTGATCGGCTCGCGCATCAACGGCGCCCGCCGCTGGATCGAGTTCGGGCCGGCGACGTTTCAGCCTTCGGAGCTCGCCAAGCTCGCGCTGGCCGTGTGGGCGGCGGCGTATCTCTGCAAGCGCCCGGCGCCGCGGTCACTCCGCGAGCTGTGGCGCCCGATCGGGTTGCTGCTCGGTGTCTTCTGCCTGCTGATCCTCGCCGAGCCGGACCTCGGCACGGCAATCTCGCTCGTGGTCGTCCTGTTGGCGGTGCTGCTGATCTCGGGGACGCCGGTCCCGACCCTGGCGGGCGGAATGAGCATCGCAGTCGCCCTCGGTCTCGTCGCGATCTGGTTCGAGCCCTATCGGCGCGCCCGCATCTTCAGCTTCATCGATCCGTGGAAGGACCCTCAGGGCGCGGGTTTCCAGACCGTGCAGGCGCTGATCTCGTTCGGGTCCGGCGGTTTCCTCGGCGCCGGGCTCGGCCACGGCGTTGTCAAGATCAACTATCTGCCCGAGGCGCACACCGACATGATCTTCGCCGTGATCGGCGAGGAGCTCGGGCTGCTCGGAGTGACGGCGGTGATCGCTGCGTACGCAGCGTTCGCCTACGCGGGCCTGCGCGTCGCGCTCGCATGCGCCGATCCATTCGGCAAACGACTTGCGGCCGGGATCGTCGGGCTGGTCTGCGGGCAGGCTGTGATCAACCTGGCGGCGGTCCTCGGGCTGGCGCCGTTGACCGGGATTCCGCTGCCGTTCATCTCCTACGGTGGCTCGAGCCTCGTTGTCGCGCTCCTGGGAGTGGGGATCCTCCTTAACATCGCCGGCAGGCATGGAGCAGCAGAGGCGAAACGTGCGGTGCCTGATCGCAGCCGGCGGGACAGCGGGACACGTCGCGCCGTCGCTGGCGGTCGCTGAAGCACTGCGGCGGCGCGGCGCACAGGTGACGTTCGCGGGATCGCCCGATCGCATCGAAGCCCGTCTCGTTCCCGAGGCGGGCTACGAGCTCGACACCTTTCGCATCTCCGGCCTGCCGCGCCGGCCGTCGCCCGCATTGGCACGCGCGCTGCTGCTGGCCGGCAGGGCTCCGCGCGCCTGCGCGCGCATCCTCGAAGCGCGGCAACCCGATGTCGTGCTGGGAGGCGGCGGTTATGTCGCGGGGCCGATGGTGTACGCGGCCGCGCGCAAGAAGATCACGACAGCGTTGATGGAGGCCGACGCGCATCTCGGTCTCGCCAACAGGCTCGCCGCTCCGTTTGCGCGGCGCGTCTTCCTCTCGTTCCCGATCGCCGGCCGTGAAGGATCGAAGTACCGAGTCACGGGTAGGCCGATACCGGCGCGCTCGCGACCCGTCCCGCGTGACGAAGCGCGCAGGCTGTTCGGCCTGCCGGAGACCGGGCCCGTGCTGCTCGTCTTCGGCGGCTCGCTGGGTGCGCGTGTGCTGAACGAGCTCGCGATCGACGCGTTCGGCGAGGCGGGGCCCGCGGTGCTGCACCTGGCGGGCACGCGCGACTACGACGAGCTGCGTTCGAGAGTAACCAGGCCGGATTACCGCCTCTACGCATTCACCGAAGAGTTCGGAGCTGCATTGGGAGCCAGCGACCTCGCGCTGGCCCGAGCCGGCGGCTCGGTCTGGGAGCTCGCGGCCGCGGGCAAGCCAGCGGTGCTCGTGCCCGGTCTCTTCGCCACCGGCGACCATCAGGAGAAGAACGCGCGCTACTTCGAGGAGGCCGGGGGTGCGGTGGTCGTGCCGGAGACGGAGGTCGGGCGCGCGCCTGATCTGATCCGCTCGCTGCTCGACGATCCGCACCGCCTTGCGGAGATGTCCGCCGCGATGACGCGACTTGCCCGGCCCGACGCCGCGGACGAGATCGCCGAGGAGCTCATTGCCCTCGCCTCTTGACGGACGCAGATTCTGGATCGCCGGTATCGGCGGGGCGGGTATGAGCGCGTACGCGCTGCTCGCGCGGGCCTGGGGGGCGGAGGTGCGCGGCTGGGACCGAGTGCATACCCCGTACCTCGAGCAGCTCCAAGGGATCGACGTCGAGATCTCGGACGAGCCGTCGCAACTGCCGGAGGGTTGGGAGGCGTTCGCCTCGACGGCGTTCGTAGGACGCGTCCCTGGGAAGCCTCGCGCCGAGCTGCTCGCCGAGCTCGTCTCGCTGCGAGACTCGATCGTGGTCGCGGGCGCGCACGGCAAGACGACGACCAGCGCCATGATCGCCTTCTCGCTGAGGGAGCTCGGCCGCGATCCTGCCTGGCTGATCGGCGCCGATGTCCCGCAGCTCGGAGGGAACGCGGGGACCGGAGAAGGATGGCTGGTCGTGGAGGGAGACGAGTCCGACCGGACGATCGCCCAGCTGCGCCCGCGCATCGCCGTCCTGACGAACGTCGACCTCGACCATCACACGACGTTCGGCTCGCGTGCGGAGGTCGCCGAGCTTTTCGAGGACTGGCTCGCAAACGTCCCGGCAATCGTGCGCGGAGAGGAGCTCGCTCAGTACGATGGACCGCTGGCGGTTGCGGGCGACCACAACAGGCGCAACGCGGCGGCCGCGCTCGCAGCGCTCGAGCTCGCCGGAGTGAGCCGTGAGGAAGCCGTAGGGGTGCTCGCAGAGTTTCGCGGCGCGGCGCGGCGGCTCGAGCATCGCGGCGAGGCCGGAAGTGTCGACGTCTACGACGACTACGCCCACCATCCGGCGGAGATCGCCGCGACCCTGGACGCGTTGCGGAACGGCGAGGGCGGCCGCCTGCTCGTCCTCTTCCAACCGCATCTCTACTCCCGCACCCGGCATCTCGCGCGCGAGCTGGCAGCTGCTCTTGCCGCCGCCGACGTCGTCGCGGTGACCGATGTCTATCCCGCGCGCGAAGAGCCGATCGAGGGAGTGACGGGCAAGCTCGTCGTCGATGCACTCGCCGAACGGCGGCCGGGGATGCTCGTCGCGTGGACGCCTTCGGTCGAGGAAGGGGCGCGCTTCCTCGGTGGCGTGGTCCGTCCCGGCGACCGTGTTGTGACGATCGGGGCCGGTGATGTGGATCGAGCAGCGGGAACACTCCTGGAGACGCTCGAGTGAAGATCGACGAAGGCGTCCGTCTCTCGCGCTTCACGACCCTCGGTACGGGCGGGCCTGCGCGGGCCTTTGCGCGGCCGGAGTCGGTCGAGGAGCTCCAGAGCGCACTCGGCTTTGCACGCGAGCAAGGCCTCCACGTGGCGGCGATCGGTCTCGGCTCCAACCTCCTCGTCGCCGACGACGGCTTCGAGGGCATGGCCCTCAAGCTCGGCGGCGAGCTCCTGCAGGTCGATGTGCAGGGAGAGCTGCTCGTAGCCGGCGGCGGAGCGCCGAATGCCGTCGCCCTGCACCGTGCCCGCGCCGCCGGCCTCGGCGGCTTCGAGTTCGCATGTGCGATCCCCGGCACCGCCGGCGGCGGCGTCTGGATGAACGCCGGCGCCTACGGCGGAGACTGGTCGGCCATCCTCCTGCGCGCGCTCGTCGTCGACGGCGACGGTGCGGAGTGGCGGACGCCGGACGAGCTCGGTCTCAGCTATCGGCATTCCGACCTGGAGCACGGCCAGGTCGTTGCGCGCGTGGAGTTTCGGCTCAGTCCGCGCCCGCCGGGCGAGATCAAGGCGATCGTCGCCGACCTGCAGGCGCAGCGAAAGGCCGCGCAGCCGACGAACAAGCGCACCTACGGCAGCGTGTTCAAGAATCCCGATCACGAGCTCTCGGCGGGGAGGATGCTCGAGGCCTGCGGCCTCAAGGGTCACAGGATCGGCGGGGCGCAGATCTCGCCTCGCCACGCGAACTTCATCGAGAACGCGGATAGCGCCTGCTCGGTCGACGCGATCGCCCTGATGGCCGAGGCCCGGCGCCGCGCCTGGGAGCAGTTCGGCGTCGAGCTGCAGCACGAGGTCGAATTCCTCGGCGCGCTCGAGTTGCCCTCCATCTCGGGGTAGGACCCACGGCCGGAGCGGCGAAGTCACCCGCGTGGGCGAGAAGGTTCTCCAGCTCCCGCGCAGGCGGAGCATCGACGTGCTGCGGTTTGCACCCTCGGGCCGGTCGTTTGCGATCGGCGCATCTCTGGTCCTGTTGGCCGGCGGGCTGTACGCCTTGGCGCGTGAGACATCTATGTTTGCCGTCCGCTCGATCGAGGTCGATGGTGCGGCGCCTGTGCTGGCTGCGGAGGTGCGTGCGGAGCTTCGCGCCTTCGACGGCCGCAGCCTCGTGGCCTTGAACGGCGACGCCGTCGAGCAACGCGTCAACGGCCTGGCGGCCATCCGCAGTTCGGTGGTCGACCGGGCGTTCCCGCACACACTCAGGATCCGCGTCTTCCCGGAGTTGCCGGTCGCCTTGCTGCGGCGGGGGGCGGAGTCGTGGCTCGTGTCGGCGCGCGGGCGGGTCATCGCGACGATCCCGCTCGGAGCCAGCCGCGACCTGCCGCGGATCTGGCTCCCCTCACGGACCGAAATTTCGAAGGGCGCTTTTCTCGCGGACGAGCCGGGGGCGCTTGCGGCCCGGTCGCTCGCTGCGTTCGTGGGTAGCGGTTTTGCCGCTCGGGTCGCCTTCGTGCGCGCGCTCGACGGTCAGATCACGCTTGGACTGCGTGGTGGGCTCGAGATCCAACTCGGCGCCCCGGTCGACCTGCGCCTCAAGATTGCGATTGCGCGGAGCATCCTGCCGACCCTCGCGTTGCCCGGCCGGGGCGGTCCCGACTATCTCGACATCACGGTCCCCGAGCGCCCGGTCGCCGGACGCAACCCTCAACCCTCAGGCTGAGCTTGATAGTTGTGCCCGTTGACACCCCGGTATTGGCAGCGTACCCTCCTGCGGAAGAGGCGCTCGGCAGCCCCAACGCTTTACTCCAGCTTGAGGCCGGGCCACCTTCAGTGCCATGAGCCAAACAGGGAACTATCTCGCGGTCATCAAGGTCGTCGGCGTCGGCGGCGGAGGCACCAACGCGGTCAACCGCATGGTGGACGCCGGCCTGTCCGGGGTCGAGTTCATCGCCGTGAACACCGACGCGCAGGCACTGATGATGACGGACGCCGACGTGAAGATTCAGGTGGGCGCGCAGGCGACGCGCGGGCTTGGCGCAGGCGCAGATCCGGAGATCGGATTGGCCGCTGCGCAGGAGAGCCGCGACGAGCTCAAGGAGGCGCTGAAGGGCGCGGACATGGTCTTCATTACCGCAGGTGAAGGCGGCGGCACCGGCACCGGGGGTGCTCCGATCGTCGCGGAGCTCGGCCAGGAGATCGGCGCGCTGACCGTCGGCGTCGTCACGCGGCCGTTCGCGTTCGAGGGTCGCAAGCGCGCGGATCAGGCGGAGCGTGGCATCGACCAGTTGCGCGACCGCGTCGACACGCTGATCGTGATCGAGAACGACCGGCTGCTGCAGGTCGTCGAGCGGCAGACCTCGGTCGTCGAGGCGTTCCGGATGGCCGACGACATCCTGCGCCAGGGTGTCCAGGGGATCACCGATCTGATCACGGAGCCGGGTCTCGTGAATCTGGACTTCGCCGACGTCAGGACGATCATGCGCGACGCCGGCTCGGCGTTGATGGGCATCGGCAGCGCATCTGGTGAGAACCGCGCGGCGGAGGCGGCACGGATAGCGGTCTCCTCTCCGCTACTCGAGGCGTCGATCGAAGGGGCGACCGGGATCCTGCTCAACATCACTGGTGGTTCCGACATCGGCCTCTTTGAGGTCAACGAGGCCGCCGAGGTCGTCACGGGGGCCGCGGACCAGAACGCCAACGTCATCTTCGGCGCGGTAATTGACGACTCGGCCGGCAACGAGGTTCGGGTCACGGTCATCGCGACGGGGTTCGGGGGCCAGGGTCGCCGGCGCAGTCGCCGCAGGGAGTCGAGCCCCGAAGCACCGCTGCCGGCGACCGCTGCGAGCGAGGGATTCGACGTCTCGCACGATGTGCTCGACGTGCCTTCGTTCCTCCGCGACGACTAAAACCGCCAAAAGGGTTTAGCGCCGGCGCGGCCCGGTTGTCTGTCGGATCCCCTCTTGGGGTTCATCCTCCCTGGTTGGCCCCTTGACCCGGTCCGCCGCTCCGGCTGCGCCTCTAGAGACACAGCCGGAGCGGCACCTTTCCGACGCTCGTTAGCATCGTTGGGCGATGGCCCAGATGCTCCTGAAGACGCCGCTCCACGATCGCCACGTCGCGCTCGGAGCGCGAATGGTGCCGTTCGCCGGCTGGGAGATGCCGGTCCAGTACGAAGGAGTCATCACCGAGCACCGGGCGGTCCGGGCTGACTGCGGCGTCTTCGACGTGTCGCACATGGGCGAGTTCGAGGTCGAGGGCCCTCGCACGACGGAGCTCTTGCAGGGACTGCTCTCAAACGACCTCGAAAAGATCGACCCGGGCGAGGCGCAGTACACCCTCTTGACGAATGACCGCGGCGGCATCATCGACGACCTGATCGTCTACCGGCTCGAGCCGTTCCGGTATCTGCTGATCGTGAACGCCGCCAACCGGGAGGTGGACTTTGGCTGGTTCAAGGAGCGGGAGCGCCGCGGCTCCGACGTGCGCGATGCCTCCGACGAGTACGCGCTGCTCGCGGTCCAGGGGCCCCGCGCGATCGAGCGGCTGGGTCTGCCCGAGGCCAAGCAGTTCACGTTCGCCGAGGGAGCGATCGACGGGATTCAGTGCATGGTGAACCGCACCGGCTACACGGGTGAGGCGGGCTGCGAGATCCTCGTCATGGCGGAGGACGCTGCCGCCCTCTGGGACCGTGTGCTCGAGCGCGGCGCTGTCCCGTGTGGACTCGGAGCGCGCGACACCCTTCGGCTCGAAGCCTCCCTGCCGTTGCACGGGAACGACATCACGCCCGACACGGACGCGATCTCAGCCGGCCTCGGCTGGTGCTGCGCGCTCGACAAGGAGTTTTCCGGTGCAACCGCGCTACGCGAGGTCAAGGCTCGCGGCCCTGAGCGCAAGCTCGTCTCCTTCGTGCTCGAGGAGAAGGGGGTGCCGAGGCAGGGCATGGCGATCGAGGGCGGCGGTGAGGTCACGTCGGGCACGCATTCGCCGATGCTCGACCGCGGCATCGGTATGGGCTACGTCCCTGCGGGCGTTGCGACGCCGGACACCGAACTGGTGATCGACGTCCGCGGGAAGTCGCGGCGGGCACGCGTCGTCAAGAGACCGATCTACAAGCGAGAGGAGTAGCGCCAATTGGCCGCCAGCGAGACCTATCCCGACGAGCTGAAGTACCACTCCGAACATGACTGGGCCCGCATCGACGGGGACGAGGCCGTGCTCGGCATCACCTGGTTTGCGCAGGACGCGCTCGGAGAGCTCGTCCACTACGAACCGCCGAACGAGGGCGACACGATCGCGAAGGACTCGGCCTACGGTGAAGTGGAGTCGGTGAAGGCGGTCTCGGACGTGATCGCGCCTCTGTCCGGGGAGGTGCTCGAGGTGAACGCGAAGGTGATCGAGGAGCCCGAGACCGTCAACGACGATCCGTACGGCGAAGGCTGGCTGATCCGTATCCGGCTGACGAACTCCTCGGAGACCGACTCGCTGCTCGACGCCGACGCCTACAAGCAAGTCGTCGCAGAATCCTAATGTCGCGAAAAAATGCTGCGCATTTTCCGCGATGAGGGTTAGTCCCGTCGCTTCGCTCGGGAAAAACCAATGAGTTATTTGTCGTTGACGGAGCGGGACCGCGACGAGATGCTCGCGGCGATCGGGGTCTCCTCCGTCGAGGAGCTCTTCCGCGACATTCCCGAGGGCGTGCGCCTCGGGCGCGAGCTCGACCTCGAACCACCGCTCTCCGAGCAAGAGCTCTCGCGCCACCTCGAGGAGCTCGCGGTGCGGAATGTCGACACGAGCAAGGAGCTTTCGTTCCTCGGCGCCGGCATCTACGACCATTACGTGCCTGCCGTCGTCGACACCGTGCTCCAGCGCGGCGAGCTGCTCACGGCCTACACGCCGTACCAACCGGAGATGAGCCAGGGCGTACTCCAGGCGATCTTCGAGTACCAGACTGTGATCTGCGAGCTGACGGGGATGGACGTCTCGAACGCCTCGGGCTACGACGGCACGACGGTCGCAGCCGACGCCTGCTACATGGCGAAGCACGCGACGGGACGGACGAAGGTCGTGGTGACAGAGGCGACGAGCCCGCAGGTGCGGCAGGTGGTCAAGACGTACGCGCCGGGTTTCGGGCTCGAGATCGTCGAGGTGCCTCATCGCGGCGGTGTGACCGACCCCGACCAGCTACGCCGGGCGGCGACGGATGCGGCGTGCGTGATCTTCCAGCAGCCGAACTTCTTCGGCTGCCTCGAGCCGGCACCGGATCTCGCCGCCGCAGCGAACGACGCGGAGGCCATCGCGATTGCGCACGTCGACCCGATCTCTCTCGGCGTGCTCGAGGCACCGGGTGTGTACGGCTGCGGCATGGCAATCGGCGAGGGCCAGAGCGCGGGCAACTACCAGTCCTTCGCCGGGCCCCATTACGGCTTCCTCGCTGCGCGGAGCGAGTTCATCCGCCGCATGCCGGGCCGGATCGTGGGCGAGACGCTGGACGCCGCAGGAGAGCGCGGCTATGTCCTGACCCTGCAGACCCGCGAGCAGCACATCCGCCGCGAGAAAGCCACCTCCAACATCACGACGAACCAGACGCTGCTGGCGCTCGGCGGCCTCGTGCATCTCTCGTGGCTGGGCCCGCAGGGATTGCGAGAGGTGGGGGAGACCTGCATGAGCCTCGCTGAGTACGCGAAGAGCGGGCTGACGGCGGCCGGGCTCGAGCTTGCGTTTCCTGAACGGGCAACATTCAAGGAGTTTGCCGTTCGCACCGGACGGAGCGCGAAGGATGCGATCCGCGCCGCCCGCGAAGGCGGGGTGCATCCTGGCTATGCGCTCGGCCGTGACTACGAAGGGCTCGACGATGCGCTGCTCGTCGCGGTCACCGAGCGCCGTACGCCCGCGGACATCGACCGGCTCGTGGAGGCGCTGGCCCAGTGAAGTTGATCTTCGAGAAGTCGCAGCCAGGCCGGCGCGGCGGAGAGCTGCCGCGCTACGACGTTCGGGCCGCCAAGGTGCCGGACGAGTTGCGCCGTCAGGTTCCGCCGCGGCTACCCGAGCTCGCCGAGCCAGAGATCGTGCGGCACTTCACGGAGCTCTCGACACGCAACTTCGGTATCGATACGGGCTTCTATCCGCTTGGCTCCTGCACGATGAAGTACAACCCGCGCGTCAACGAGCGGCTGGTGATGTTGCCGGGCTTCCGGGATCTCCATCCATATCAGGACGAGGACGCGGTCCAGGGCGCGCTCGAGCTGATGTGGCGGCTGCAGGAGATCCTGATCGAGGTATCAGGCCTGAATGCGTGCTCGTTGCAGCCGGCCGCGGGCTCGCAAGGGGAGCTGACGGGCCTGATGCTCATGCGTGCCTATTTCGCAGATCGCGGCGAGGCCGACCAACGCGACACGATCATCACGGCCGACACGGCGCACGGCACGAATCCGGCCAGCGTGACGATGGCTGGGTACAAGCTCGCGAAGGTCCAGACCGACGCCCGCGGCAACGTCGACGTCGCGCACCTCCGCGGGCTTGTGAACGAGCGGACCGCCGGGCTCATGCTGACGAATCCGTCGACGCTCGGGCTCTTCGACGAGCACATCGAGGAGATCGCACAGATCTTCCACGAGGTCGGCGCTCTCCTCTACTACGACGGCGCCAACCTGAACGCCGTCTGCGGCATCTCGAGGCCCGGTGACATGGGTTTCGACATCGTGCACATCAACCTGCACAAGACCTTTTCGCAACCGCACGGTGGAGGCGGGCCGGGAGGTGGGCCGATCGTCGTTCGAGACACGCTCGAGCCTTTTCTGCCGGTCCCAGCCGTGGTCAGGGACGGCGAGCGGTTCCGCCTCGACTACGACCGTCCGGAGTCGATCGGCAAGGTGCGCGGCTTCACGGGACCGTTCGGCGTGTTCGTTCGCTCGTACGCGTACATCCGCTCCTACGGCCCACGACTCCGCGAGATGTCGGAGGCCGCCGTTCTGAACGCCAACTACCTGCTCGCCCTGCTGAGAAAGGCGTACGACCTCCCGTACGACCGTCTCGCGATGCACGAGTTCGTGTTGAGCGCCCGTTCGTTGAAGCGCAACTACGGCATCTCGGCGCTCGACGTCGCGAAGCGGCTGATGGATTACGGCTTCCACCCGCCGACGATCTACTTTCCGCTCGTTGTCCCCGAGGCGCTGATGATCGAGCCGACGGAGACCGAGGCGAAGGAGACGCTGGACGAGTTCGCCGAGGCGATGCTCGCCATTGCGCGCGAAGCGGAGGAGGATCCGGACGTGCTCCGCGACGCGCCGCACGGACGGCCGGTACGCCGGCTCGACGAGGTGCTTGCCGCGAAGCGCGCGATCGTGAAGTACGGGTTCGAGAACCATCCCGATCTCGGCAGCGAGCCCGCCGCGCCGCGGCAGCTCGAGGCGCAGAAAGGCGCGTGAGTGCCTAAGCCGCGAGCGGCAGGCTCAACTGCCTGAGCCCGAGCCGCTCGAACACGAGCTCGACCTCGAGCGCCACTGCCGCGAACTGATCCGCGGGCCAGATGTGCGCGTCGTCTTCGGCCTGCAGCTTCTCGAGCCGCCGGTT
>DASWGR010000054.1:0-10331 GCA_036393535.1 Gaiellaceae bacterium
GTCTGCAGCCATGCCGGCGCAGTCGCCCACGTTGTCGCCGACGTTGTCCGCGATCACGGCGGGGTTGCGCGGATCGTCCTCGGGGATGCCGGCCTCGATCTTCCCGACCAGGTCGGCGCCGATGTCGGCGGCCTTTGTGTAGATGCCGCCGCCGAGCCGCGCAAAGACGGAGATGAGCGAGCCGCCGAAGGCCAGGCCGATCAGGTCGTGGATCGCCGAGTCCGCGGAGTTGCCCACCCAGCCCGTGAGGGTCCAGTAGTAACCGGCGACGCCGAGCAGGGCCAGGCCGACGACCATCATGCCCGTCACCGAGCCCGCACGGAACGCGACGTTGAGAGCCGGCTTGAGCCCTCCGCGCGCTGCCTCGGCCGTCCGCAAGTTCGCACGCACGGCGACGTTCATCCCGATGAACCCGGCCCCCGCGGAGAGGATCGCACCGACGAGGAAGCCGATGGCCGTACCCCAGCCCAGCTTGTTGTAGAAGCCGAGGAGGAGGAACGGCACGATCGAGACGGCGGCGATCGTCATGTACTGCCGGCGCAGGTAGGCCGCGGCCCCTTCCTGGACCGCCTTGGCGATCTCCTTCATGCGCTCGTTGCCCTCCGGGCGGCCGAGCAGCCAGACGGTCAGCCAGATGCCGTAGGCGACAGCGACACCGGCGCAGATCAGCGCAAATAGCACCGGATGGTCGTTGAAGAAGCTCCCGACGATCAGCGTTCGTACCCCCTCACAAAGTCCGCGCCGAGTGACCTCGGCGCGGCGGGTTTTCTATCACATGGCGCCCGTGGAGCGCCGTTTCCCCGGTTCAGGCGGCCGCTTCGTCGGAGCCGGCCGGCCGGGCGAGCTCGAGCGGCGACAGGGTGCCGACGAGCTCGGGATGGACGATGCGAACGTGCAGGTCGGCCGCCTGGAGGAGCTCCTTCTCGTCCTCGGCCGAGAGGACGTGGCCGCAACCGCAGCGGATCACTCCGGCGAGATCGATAGCCATCTCGCCGACAGGACGGCGCACGCCGGCCTGATCTTCCTCGCCGTCAGCCGGCGTTCTTGGCTGCCTCCGCGTACGCGAGCTGGAGGTTCGCCGTCACCTGTTTGAAGTCCCGCAGGAGCTCCTTACTCGCGGATCCTTCGAGCACGGGCACGAGCGCGCGAAGGGCTTCGATGGCGAGGCGGGCCTGGTCGAGATCGCGGTCTTGCTCGGAGAGCCGGCGGTACCCGAGCGACGAGACCGTGTAGAGCGTCTGGACGAGGAGGTCCGAGACCTTGAGCGTCTTCAACTCCTCTTCGAGCTGTTTCAGGAGCTCGTCGTCGGAGGGCAGCCCAGTCATCTCGGTCACGAAGGCTCCCACAGCTCGAAGCGGTTTCCTTCGAGGTCGCTTGCCCAAGCGAATCGGCCGTACTCCATCTTTTCGACCCGGTCGTCGACTTGGACACCGGCCGCGCGGAGCTGCGCCAGCATCGCGTCGAGATCGCGGACGCGGAAGTTGACCATCAGCTGCTGGCCACCCGACCCGAAGTACGCGGTGTCGTTGGGGAACGGCGCCCACACGGTCTGATCTCCCTCCTTCGCTGTGAAGGTGGTGCCGTACTCCTCCATCTCGATGCCGAGGTGCTCGGCGTACCAGGTGCGCAGAGCGACGGGATCGTGTGCACGGAAGAAGACGCCCCCGACGCCCTCGACCGCCTCACCCACCGACCCGCTCCCGCGGCCGGCGGACGAGTTCGGCGAAGACGTCGCGATGTGAACCGAGCTCCGCAACACGCTCATACTGGCGCCCGGCGGCGTTCGCCTCCGGGACTGCGAGGTAGGACGCCGCACCGATCTCCTCGGCCACGGGCAGCACCCATTCGATCAGCGCCTCGATGCGCGCCCGTGCCGGCACGATCTGGCCGCGCTCGAAGTCGATGAGCCCGCCCGTCAGCCCATACCGGATCGCGCGCCACATGTTCTCTTCGATCAGCCGGTGCGGCAGATCCGGTAGCGGCTCCCCTTCGTCGATCGCGCGCGCGAAGCGCGTTCCCAGCGCGTAGATCAGCGCCGCAAGCGACCGCGCCTCGCCCAGCTCGGGTTGCGCGTCGCAAATCCGAATTTCGACGGTCGGAAACGCAAGATGCGGGCGCACGCTCCACCAGATCTGCGTGTGCTCGTCGATCGATCCGGTCGTGTAGAGCAAGCGGACGTAATCCTCGTAGGCGGCCCAGTCGTCATACGCGTCCGGAACGCCGCAGCGCGGAAAGAGCTTCGTGAAGATCTCGGTTCGCACCGAGTGGAGGCCCGTGACGCAGTCCTCGAGGAACGGCGAGCTGGCCGACAGCGCCAGGAGCTCCGGCAGGACGTTGCGGAACGCGTTGCACACGGCGACCGCGCGATCGGCCCCGCGAATCCCGATGTGAGCGTGGATGCCGAAGCTGTTGTTGCGCCAGACGACGTACTGCAGGAGCTCGTTGTTTCGCCGGTAGTGCGGCGTGTCGATGATGCGCTGGTCCTGCCAGCGGCTCCAGGGATGAGTGCCGGTCGACGCGAGCCCGACTCCAAATCGGTCGGCCAGTTCGCCCAGCTGCGTCCGGCGCTCGGCCATCCGCTCGGCGACTTCGCCGAAGTTCGCGCAACGACCGGTCTTCACCTCGATCTCGGATGCGATCAGCTCGCCGACAAGATGTTCGTCGAGCTCTGTTCCCGCCGCGCCGGCCTTGAGCTCCTCGAAGCGGTTGGTCAGCTCGAGCGTGTCGGGATCGAGGAGTGCGAACTCTTCCTCCACGGCGATCGTGAAGTCCTGTCCGTCCTCGAAGGCCTCGCGCGCGAAGCGAATCTGCTCCTCGGGAGCAAGTCGTTGCCGGTCGCCCACTTCACTAGCGTAAATGAAGCAACGCGGGCTAACCGCGTTCGATCGGCGCGAGCAGGCGTGCGGCGACACTCGTCCAGCTCCAGCGCGCGACGGCAGCGCGCCGGGCCGCAGCGCCGAGCTCCGCGCGTGTTTCGGAGGGAAGAGCGAGCAGCTCAGTCAACTTCGCGGCGAGGTCGCCCGCGTCTCCGTTCGCGAAGCTCGCCAGGTGCCTGTGCTCCGGGGGATACTCGGCTTCCAGGCCCTCCGCGATCTCCGCGAGCCCTGAGTGGCGAGCGACGAGGGGCGGCGAGCCTGCGGCAGCCGCTTCCGCAGCGACCATTCCGAAGGCCTCCGGGAAGATCGACGGAACGACCGTGACGTCGGCGAGCGGGAGCAGGTGCACGAGATGCCGGTGCTCGAGCGGTCCGGTGAAGAGCGTTCCCCGCGGCGCGATGAGCTCGAGCTCCCGCCGGTAATCGCCGAAGCCGACGATCACTGCGCGCGCGTCCACGCTGCGAAGCGCCTCCAACAACACGTGAACGCCCTTGTTGTGCAGGAGTTTTCCGAAGTAGACGACGGTCGGCTCGTCCGTGGCGAAGAATTCTTCGAGGCGCGCCGCGTTGCCGTCGTCCGGTTGCCGCTCGCTTGCGTTCGCCGGGTTGGCCGCATCGGCACGCGCCTCCTCGAGCAGCCGCGCGAGTGATTCGTCGCGTGAGCGGGAGGGCCGGAACTCCTCGACGTCGACGCCCGGCGGCACCTCGTGCACGCGCTCGACGTGGCCTACGACGTCCTCCAGAACGGTGCGGATGTGCGCCGATCCGACGAAGACGGCTTCCGCAAGCTCGAGACATTCGCGCCCCCAGCTCGCGAGCTCTTCGTTGCCGCGCATCGAATACTCCAGCTCCGACCCGTGCGCCTTGACGACAAACGGCATTCCGCTGGCATAGCCGACCGCTGCCCCGGGCAACACGTGGTTTGCAAAGACCAGATCGGCCGGCACCAGCGCGCGCAGCGCCGTCGCGTTCAGCGCGACGTAGCGTGCTCGTTCGGCGTGGGTGAACTCCTGCAGCAGCTTCGCCTCGAGACCTTCGTAGCGGTCGAGTACGAAGACGGGAAGCAACCCGCCGACGTTCGGCCGAAAGACTTTCGCGCCCTCGAGGTCGTAACGCTCGGGATGAGGCTCCTGGCAGACCACGACGACGTCGTGGCCGGCGCGGCTCCATTCACGTGCGAGTGCGCGCGTGTAGACGTTGGACCCTGTTCCATCGAGCAGGTACCCGTGCCAGAGCAGGATCCGCGTGGCCCGCCCCCAGTGATTACGTCAAGTAGAAGTAGAGCGCGTAGAGCAGCTCGACGGCCGGATTCGACGTGTGGACGGACACGTCTTGCGGCACGTCGAGCAGGGCTTCCGAGTAGTTGAAGATGATCCTCACGCCCGATTCGACCAGGTCGTCCGCAACGCGCTGCGCGTTGTCGGCGGGAACCGCCACGACGCCGACGATGATGTTCTTCTCCCGGATCGTGTTTGAGAGGCGCGTGTAATCGCTGACCGGGACGTTGCCGACCGGAAGACCCACCTTCTCCGGATCGGTGTCGAACACGGCGGCGATGTTGATCCCGTGCTCCGCGAAGATCGGCGAGCTGGCAATCGCCTGCCCGAGACGCCCCGCTCCGATCAGCGCGATGTTGTGCTGCCCCTGGGTGCGGAGGATCTTGCGGATCTCGCCGAGCAGCGAGTCGATGTTGTAGCCGACCCCGCGCTTGCCGAACTTCCCGAATGCGGAGAGATCACGCCGGATCTGGGTCGCGTTGATGTTGGTGTAGTCGGAGATCTCCTGGGAGGAGATGCGCTCCTTCCCCATCTTTTTCGCCTGCGTCAGCACCTGGAGATAGCGGGACAGGCGCGCCGCCACTCCGACCGTCAAACGATCAGACACAGCCGTGCTCCTGGATTCGAGAGTTTGTGACAACCCGAACCCGTTGTATCACGCCACGCCCGGGCGGCGCGTAGGTCAACTTTGTGCGACTACTTTGCGACGAAACGCATCTGGGTCCACGTAATAGACGAAAGCGCGGTCGCCGTCGATCTCCACGACCGGGAGCCACTCGCGGTAGCGCGACTCGAGCTCCGGATCGCCGTCGATCTTGATTTCCTGCAGCTCGAACGAGACCTCCTGGCGGACCTGCGCCAAGGTCTCCCTTGCGCGCTCGCAAAGATGGCAGGCCTTTGCGTAGTAGAGGACGACCTTCGCTTCGCTCGGTTCGGTCACCAGGCGAAAAGGCTAAAGCAACATTGCTCTGGCGTGAGGACGTTTGTGAGCGCAGGCGTGACCGCGTCACGCCGGAGCGCAGAGAACAGCCGGCTTGCGGGGCTAAGGAGGGGCGCACGGGGGAACCATGGGTTCCCCCGTGAGATTATGGATAGATGCCGCGTGTGATGGTTGCTTCGGCGACGCGCTGGACGGCCAAGCCGTAGGCAGCGAGGCGCATCGAGACGTCCCGGCTCTCCATCAGGGCCCACGTCTCGTTGAACGCGCGCGTGATGATGTCGTTCAGCTTCGCGTTCACCTCGGCTTCCTTCCAGAAGTACTCCTGCAGCCCCTGGACCCATTCGAAATAGGAGACGATGACCCCTCCGGCGTTCGCGAGGATGTCCGGGAGAACGAGGATCCCCTTCTCCTCGAGGATCTCGTCGGCGGTCGGCGTCACCGGGCCGTTGCCCCCTTCGACGATGATCTTCGCCCTGACTTTGTCGGCGTTCTCCACGGTGATCACCTGCTCGAGCGCGCACGGGGCCAGGACGTCGCACTCCAGCAGAAGCAGATCCTCGTTCGAGATCGGCTCGGCTCCCCTGAAGCCCGCCAGCGAGCGGGTCTCGCTCTTGTGTGCGATTGCCGCCTGCACGTCGATGCCGTTCGGGTTGTAGAGCCCCGAGGTTGAGTCCGAGACGGCGATCACCGTCGCACCGTCCTCCGCGAGGAACTTCGCGAGATACGAGCCGACGTTGCCGAAGCCCTGTACCGCGACGGTCGTGCCCTGAAGCGACATCTGCCGCTTGCGTACGGCTTCGCGCACGCAGTAAAGGGCGCCGCGCGCGGTCGCCTCTTCGCGTCCGAGCGAGCCGCCGATCGTCAGCGGCTTGCCCGTGACGACGCCGAGCACCGAATGCCCCTTGTTCATCGAATACGTGTCGAAGATCCACGCCATCACGCGTCCGTCCGTGCCGACGTCAGGCGCGGGGATGTCCTTCTCCGGCCCGATCTCGTTGATGATCTCCGAGGTGAAGCGGCGCGTCATGCGTTGCAACTCGCCCTCGGACATCGTCTTGGGATTGCAGACGACACCGCCCTTGGCGCCGCCGAACGGGATTCCGGCCAGAGCGCATTTCCACGTCATCCACATCGCGAGCGCCTTGACCTCGTCGAGCGTGACATCGGGGTGGTAGCGAATGCCTCCCTTCGATGGGCCGCGGGCGACGTTGTGCGTGACGCGGTACCCCTGGAAGACCTGGGTCCTCCCGTCGTCCATCGAAACTGGAACCGAAACGGCGAGCGCCTTCTTGCACTCCTGCAGGACGTTGACTAGGTTTGGATCGATCCCGAACGTATCGGCGACTTTCCTTAGCTGCGACCTCGCGATCTCGAAGGGGTTCTCGCGCAGGTGCGAGACGGGCGCGTCGACGGTGGTCACGTCAGCTCCTTTTTCCGCGCAAATGGGAACATTTTTGGCTGGGCCGGGCCGGCGGAGCCTACTTGATCGTGAAACCGACTGTCCGGGTCGTCGGCGGACCCGCATCGGTCGCGAACGCCACCAGCCGGAGCTGATATTCGCCGCGCTGGAGCACGGCGCCTGCCGGGTCGCGACCGGTCACCCCGAACGAATAGCGACCCGGGAGAACGTCGCGTAAGCGTGCAAGCAATCCGACGCGACCGCCGTCGGGACTCCACAGCTCCAGATCGAGGCGGGACAGTGGAAGCACGTCAGGCTCGCCGGCCGAACGCCGCACCGAGCCGGCGACGAAGCTCAGCAACGCCGGCGCCGCATCGGACGGGGAGAACGCGCGCGTCGAGAGCCGAACGGAGGCGAGAACGGGCGGCCGGCGTTTGCCGAAGGTGATCGTCCACGGCACGCGAATTTCGCGGCCTGCTGCCGGCGTCACGATCACGACGCCTTCCGCAGGTGCAGCCCCCACGAGCTTGCTCGTCACTCGTGCGCGGACGTGGACCCGGATCGATCTTCCAGGCCCGAGCGAGAAGTGCTGCGGCCGGAGATCGAACCGAAGCGCCGCTGCCCCCTCCTGGGCGACGCGCACGTCGAGCGAAAGGATCAGGCGGCGGAAGGAAACGTTGCGCAGGACGAATTCCTGTTCTGTCCGCCAGCTTTGGCTGCCTGCTCGTCCGAGCGCAAGCGAGGCTGGGCTCGCACCGACCTCGGTCGCGGTCGCGCCGCCGAGGTCGATCAACCCCACACCCTGGGCGGTGACGCGATCTTCGGGAAGCGGCCGAGCCGAGCCGACGAGCAGGCTCTTCAATGCGTCTGCATCGAGATAGGGACGGGCCTGCGCAAGCAGCGCGGCCGACCCGGCGACGAGTGCCGCTGCCGCGCTCGTCCCGTTGATCGTGCCGTAGCGAGCCGAACCGTCGGCGTTCGCTCCCGGCTCGGCCGTCTCGAGTGCGACGCCGGGCGCCACGAGCTCGGGTTTGACGCGGCCGTCGAACGCCAGGCCCGTCGACGAGAAGCGCATCACCCTCCCCTCGCCGGCGTTCGACTCGGTGTGGACCGCGCCGAGCGACACCGTCGTCTGGGTGCCGTCGCGGATCCTCGCCAGCAGCGTTTGCGCCACAGCCTCGGGAATGGAGACCGCCGGGATTGGAGCGCTTTCGTCGAGTCCGATCCCACCTGCCGGAAGATCCGCGCCGTAGAAGAGCACCGCAACGGCTCCTGCCTGCGCAGCGTTCGCAACCGAACCATTCGGATCGACTCCGGCGGGGAGCAACGCGGCGCGGCCGGCGACCAGGCTGGAGCCGCGATGGTCGAAGAAGTCGAGGAGCGGGACGGCTCCGCGATAGCCGACGGGTCCGCTTGTCACCGATCTCGGCGCGCCGATTCCCACGTCGAGCGGCCGAGTAGGCGTCACTGCTCCGGCGAGCGGCCGCATCTCGTCGAGCTCGACCCGAAGACCTGCGCGTAGTACGACACGCACTTGTCCGAAGCGCGGCCGAAGATCGGCCGCACCGACCGTCAGGACTGCTGGTGCCCCTCCCGGGCCCGCGACGCTTCCGTACCCGGGACCGGCAGGACCGTCGTTCCCCGCGGGAGCGACGACCAGCGTGTCGAGACGCGTCGCGCCGGCAGCCGCACGCGCAAGGGGCCCGTCGGCAAAAGCTGCGAACGGCTCCGCCACGCCGACCAATGCGACACGCGCCGCATCGTGGGCATCGCCGTCGTCGTTCGGATCGACCGCCCGCTCGAGCCCGGCAAGAACCTGGTCGGTGCGTCCATAGACCGCCCAATTCGCGGACGCGTCTCGCTGCCATCCCGCAACACGGATCGGCAGCACCGTCGCACCCGGTGCAACGCCTGCGAGCGCGCCGGGACCACCGGAGCCGACCAGCAGGCCCGCCATCTGAGTGCCGTGCCGCTCGAGCTGAGCCGGCTCATCCGGGCGCGAGGCCGCCAGCGCGCCGGACTCACCGCCGACGATGTCGACGCCGCTCGCGACACGACCGCGCAGGAAGGGGTGGGCTCGATCGACGCCCGTGTCGAGCAGAGCAATCGTCACGCCGCGGCCGTCCTTGTCGGAAAGCCCGATGTTCGGGCGCTCGCCGAACTCGGAGGTCGTCAGCAGACGCGAGCTGAGCGAAGCGGGATAAGCGGCGCGAACGGGATAGACACCCGCCACGTCCGCAGCGCGCTCGAGCAGCGCGATGCCGCGCGCGTCGAACGCCGCCGAGAAACCATTGATGGTGCGCGTGTAACTGAATTCGGGCTGCACCACGACCCCCCGGAGGCGGAGGCGGGCGACGAGCAGCTTCTGCGACGAGAGCGCGGTCTGCGTCCATCGCCGCTCGTCCTCGCTCGTCGCCAGGCCTCCGACACGGCCGACGCGGTCCGCCAGCGCCGGTGCTTTGAGCACGACGATGACTCGCTGGCCGACTGCGACCCGGGGCCGCAGCGAGCCCGCGAGCCCTTGCCAGCTGGGCTCTCCCGTCGGAGTTACGCCTCCGCTGTGACCTCCGGCCGCGATGAGGACGGCGGTGACGACGACCGCGAGAGCCGCAAGCACCAGGGCGTTGAACGGCTCACGCGGTGGACGCGTAGGCATCGAGCGCAAGATAGCCGGGATACGGGATTGCCTCGGTGAACCGCGCTGCCGAGGCGATCATGGCCGCGTTGTCGGTGCAGAGCGCCAGCGGCGCGGCCGTGGCGTCCGGCAGAGCAGCGCGCAGCTCCGAGTTCGCCGCGACTCCGCCGACAACGGCGACAGTGGTCGCACCGGTCTGGTCGGCGGCCTGCCGAGTCCGCTCCACGAGCGCGCGCACGATCGCGCGCTGATAGCTCGCGGCCAGATCGGCGCGGCGGCCTTCCAGCTCCGCCGGCGGCAGTTCCCTGACCGCGTAGAGCAGCGCTGTCTTGAGACCGGAGAAGGAGAAGTCGAGCCCTGCGACCCGCGCAACGGGAAACTCGTATGCGTTCGGGTCGCCTTCGCGCGCGAGCCGGTCGATCTCCGCGCCACCCGGATAGCCGAGCCCGAGCAGCCGTGCTCCCTTGTCGAACGCCTCCCCCGCTGCGTCATCGAGCGTCGTGCCCAGGACTCGCGGCTTGCCGCCCCGGTCTTGCACATCGAGGAGCAGCGTGTGGCCGCCGCTCGCCAGCAGGCAGAGGAACGGTGGCTCGAGTGGGTCGGGCTCGAGGTAGAGCGAGGCAACGTGGCCTTGCAAATGGTCGACCGCAGCCAGCGGCAGGCGCCGTGCCCAGGCGATCGCCTTGGCGGCCGCGACGCCGACGAGGAGCGCGCCGATCAATCCGGGTCCCGCCGTCACAGCGATGAGGTCGACGTCGTCGAGCGAAGTCTCCGCCTCGGCGAGGGCGTCCTGCACGACGGGTGTGACGAGCTCGAGGTGTCGACGCGATGCGACTTCGGGAACGACACCGCCGTAACGCGCGTGCAGCTCCGCTTGCGAGGAAACGACGTTCGAAAGGATCCGCCCGTCTGGTGTGATCACCGCCGAAGCGGTCTCGTCGCAGGAAGTCTCCAGGCCCAGTATCATGCGCTTTCGCTGCGCGAAAGCGCCAACTGGTCACAGACGCGGTACAGACTCCGCCGTAACGTCGAGACCATGCGCCCTGTCGTTGCGATCACAACCGACACATTCGAGAGACGCTCCCGCATCCCCCACCTTCTCGGAGATCTCGGCGCGCTAGTTCGCATCGAGCGACTCGGAGTCGGAGATTACGACGTCGGAGGCGAAACGCTCGTCGAACGGAAGAGCGTCCTCGACCTGCACA
>DASWGR010000055.1:0-17171 GCA_036393535.1 Gaiellaceae bacterium
GCGGGGCTGCGGATGTTCGACTCGGCGGAGCTACGCGTCCATCCGACCGGGAAGGCCGTGCTCAAGCTCGGCGTGCGGTCGCAGGGCCAGGGGCACGAGACGACGTTCGCGCAGATCGTCGCCAGCGAGCTCGGGATTCCACCCGAGGACGTGGAGGTGCAGGAGGGCGACACGGACCACACGCCGTACGGCCTCGGCACGTACGCGAGCCGCTCAACTCCGGTCGCGGGCGCCGCGACCGCCGTGATCTCGCGCAAGCTGCGCGACAAGGCGCGCACGATCGCCGCGCACCTGCTCGAGACGGCGGAGGACGACCTCGAGTGGGAGAACGGCGCCTTCCACGTCAAGGGCGCGCCCGAGCGGGCGAAGACGATCCAGGACATCGCGTTCGCGGCGTACACCAACCTGCCGGACGGGGTCGAGGCTGGGCTCGAGGGCGTCCACTATTACGACCCGCCGAACATGACCTTTCCGTTCGGGACGTACGCGGTCGTCGTCGAGATCGACCGCGGCACCGGCGAGTGGAAGGTGAAGCGCGTCGTCGCGGTCGACGACTGCGGCGTGCGGATCAACCCGATGATCGTCGAGGGCCAGATCATGGGCGGCCTCGCCGAGGGATTCGGGATCGCCGCGATGGAGCTGATCACCTTCGACGAGGATGGCAACTGCATCGGCTCGAACTTCATGGACTATCTCCTGCCGACGTCGTGGGAGACGCCGGAGTTCGAGCTCGGCGAAACGGTGACGCCGTCGCCGCACCATCCAATCGGAGCAAAGGGCGTCGGCGAGTCGGCGACGGTCGGATCGCCGGCGGCGTACGTCAACGCGGTCGTCGACGCGCTCGCACACGCAGGGGTGCGCAACCTCGAGATGCCGGTCACGTCCGACAAGGTCTGGAAAGCACTGGTGGAGGCCGGGCTCGCCGAGTGAACGTCCTCGTCGAGGCCGGGCGGCTCGCCGCCGAGGGGACGCCGTTCGCGCTCGCGACCGTCGTGAGCGTCGAGCGGCCGTCGTCCGCGCGGCGAGGCGACCGCGCGCTCGTGACGGCGGACGGGACGCTGCACGGCTGGGTCGGCGGCGCCTGCACGGAGCCAAGCGTCGTCCGCGAGTCGCTGGAGGCGCTCGCCGGCGGTGACGCCCGGCTCGTGCGCATCGAGAGCGGCTGCGCGTCCGAGGGTGCCGTCGAGGTGCTGATCGAGCCGCAGCGGCCCGCAATGCTGCTCGCGGTGGTCGGCGACGCGCCTGCGGGGCGGACGCTCCGGGAGCTCGCAGGCGTGCTCGGTTGGCGCACGACCGACGACGTCGAGGGCGCTGAGGCTGTCGTCGTCGCGTCGATGGGGCGAAACGATGAGGAGGCGCTGGAGGCGGCACTCGCCTCGGGAGCCGGCTACGTCGGCTTGGTCGCGAGCTCGAAGCGCGCGACCGCCGTCCTCGGCGGTCTGCGGGAGCGCGGCGTCGACGAAGAGGCGCTGGCACGTGTGCGCAGCCCGGCCGGACTCGATCTCGGGCCGTCGGCGCAGGAGGAGATCGCGGTGGCGATCTTGGCCGAGCTCGTCGCCTGGCGGCACATGCGCGGCCCGTCGCCGGCCGAGCTCGTCGAGGAGGCGGTCGACCCGATCTGCGGCATGACGGTTGCAGTCACCGGCGCGCGCGAGACAGTCGTACGCGACGGCGTCACGTACTACTTCTGCGGCGGCGGCTGCCGCCGCCGCTTCGAAGCGGCGCACGTCTGATGCGGCTCGAGAACTCCTTCGAGGTTCCTGCTCCGCCCGAGGCGGCGTGGGGGCTCCTGATGGACGTCCCGCGCATCATCCCGTGCATGCCCGGCGCGAAGCTCGACGAGACCGTCGACGACGCGAACTGGAAGGCGACGATGGCGGTGAAGCTCGGCCCGATCTCGCTGAGCTTCCTGACCGACGTGAGGCGGGAGGAGGCGGACGAGTCCGCGCACCGGGCGAAGCTGTCGGCGAGAGCCCGCGAGGCGCGTGGTCGCGGCAACGCGCAGGCGACGATCGAGTCCACGCTGACCGCGCAGAACGGCGGCACGCGCGTGGACATCGTCACCGACCTCGCGCTCGCGGGCGCGGTCGCGCAGTACGGCCGGGGCATCGTCGCGGACGTGTCGTCGCAGCTCGTCACCCAGTTCGCGGACTGTCTGAAGGCGCAGCTCGCGGCGACGCCGGAGGAAGCCGCGGCGGCAATCGAAGCGCAGTCGCGTCCCGTGAGCGGGCTGCGCCTCGGCTTGGGCGCGCTCTTGCGTGCGCTCGGCCGGCTCTTCCGGCGCGAATTGCCGGGCGGGGAATACCCCGCACCGTCCCCCGGCGAGGAAGAGCGGGAGCGGCGGGGGTCGATCACGCGAAAGACACCGCATTGAGATTCGGACGACCGTCGCGGATACTCAAGCGACCGCGCGCCCGACGAGCGCCGCTTCGCCATGGATACAAGCGAGACGGAGCATGGAGAGCGTGCGACAGCGCTCGAGCAGCTCAGGGTCGAGCGTCGGTCCGCTGCGTGCGTAGCCCGCAAGCAGTGCCCGGAACGCACTTGCAAGCACCCGTCCGGAGCGCAGAGCTAGAAGCTCGACGTGCGCGCTGAGGTTTCCGATGTCGAGCTCGGGCGGGCCGAGCGCGGCATCGTCGAGATCGATGAGGCCGACGCTTTCGGCGACGAGGATCTGCTCCTCGTAGAGATCGCGATGCACGACTGTGCTACACCGCCACTCCGCGGAGAGGACGCCGGCCGCTGACCGCAGGACGGACGCCACAGCGGGCGAGACAGCCTCCGCGCGGGCCCGGAGGACAGCGAGTTCGCGCTCGACGCGGTGGGGTCTGAGCGGCCAGGGTTCCCGTCCGACCCAGAAGCTGTGCCAGGCACCGAGAGCATTGCCTACGCGCGCGCACGTCTCTGCATCTTCGGCCAGGATCGCCTCACGGAACGGAACGCCGCGCAGATCGGAGAGAACCAGCAGGTGCCGTGCCGGCTCGACGACGAGTACACGCGGCACCTCCGGCTCGCGAGGCCCGTCTCCGAGCGCGGCGATTCGGGAAGCTACGACCGGCGCACGCTCCGATGCGTACACCTTCACGATGGCCGTCCCGGCAGGACCCTTCGCGCGCAGGGTTCGGCGTCGGCCCGCTCTGTGCTTGAGCTCTTCCAACATGACCGGAGCGCCGAGCAGCTGTTCGAGAAGCTCGATCACGGCTCGAGCGCGGACTCGGCCGCCGCAACCATCCCCTCGACACGCTCCGGCCAGCGAACGTCGAGGAATCGGAACGGGAAGGGCGCTCGGCGCAGGATCGAGGTCGACAGGTACCAAGGAAGATCCGGAGGGCGCACGCCGTATCCCCCGACCAAGCCTTCGAGCGCCTCACGGGCCTGCTGAAGGTCCCCATCGGCCCCGGACACGAGGTGTCCCGCGTAGCTCGTGAGGTCCAGGGCGGGCTGGGCCGAGCACATCTCGTCGAAGTCGATCAGGGCCGGACCCTCGTCCAGGTCGAGCAACTGACCCGCGTGAAAGTCGCCGTGGGAATTCACGAGGGCGCCGCCCTTCGGCGCTCGCCGCTCGAGTTCGGCGAGCAGTCGCTCCAAGCGCCGCCCGAGTCCAGGCAGGATCTCGATGGTCAGGCGCGCCGACGCCGCGGCCGCGGCGAGCTGAGAAGTCGCCGTTGCCCGCCGCACCCATGCAGGCCGCGACGCGTGCAGCAGCGCGAGCGCCTCGCCCGCCGACGCAGGCCCGCGCACGAAAGGACGTCCGTGCAGCAGCGACTGCGCCGTCGACCGGTGCTCGGGGAGCACGGCTTCCAGCTGTGCGGTCCGGATCGATTGCAGGCCGCTTGCGGCCCGCTGCCCGAGCTCGGCCGCCCGAAGCTCGGCCGCGGTCGCGTAGATCTTCAGCACGTGATCTCCGAGCCGGATCACGGCCCGCCGACGCGGCTTGTAGGCGAGCAGGTCGGGATGCTCGTCCACTTCGGCGACGCTCACGCCGACCGCCTCAAGCGCCTGCCCCAGCCGGGCGGGGCTCTCGGCCAGAGCGGGGAGTGAGAGGTCGAGCGGGAGCCAGTGGATGATCGCGCCGAGCTCGGGCTCGTAGCTGAGCGGGACTCGGGCCGGCGAGCGGCCGTTGACCTTCCGGGCGAGAGCAACCGTCTCCGGGCGGCGCGCCCTCCGAGCGAGGTCCGCTCGGGCGGCGATCATCGCGACGGCGTCGTGCCGGCGTCCGGCGACGGTCGCCGAATAGTGCACGACGAGGTTCGTGCACGGCTTGTAGCGAAGGTATCGCACGTCGACGTCGCTCACTGCGCCGTCGTCGAGGGAGCGCTCGAGGACGCCCGTCATCTCCGAGAGATCGAGGAGCTGCGGCATGTGGGAGAGGACGGCGTCGGCGGGAACCGGTGTCCGCGGAGCAGTAACCGTGAGTCCTTGCTCGCGGGCGAGGCGGCGAAAAGCTCCTTGCCGGCGCAGGAGCTCCTCCGGTCGGCCTTCCTGTTCGACCCGCCCCGACTCGATCACGAGCGCCCGGTCGGCCGTGCGGGCGAGGGCGAGCGAGTGGGTGATGATGATCGTCGTCCTGCCGCGCATGAGCACGTCGAGACCCGCGAGTACCTCGGACTCGCTCAGTGCGTCGAGTCCGGTCGTCGGCTCGTCGAGCACGAGAATCGCAGGGTTGCGGAGGAGCGTGCGGGCGATTGCGATTCGCTGGCGTTGGCCGCCCGAGAGGCTCTTGCCCCGAGGGCCGAGCAAGGTGTCGTATCCCTGCGGCAGCTGCGCGACGAACGAATCCGCGCCGGCGGCCTTTGCGGCGGCGACGATCTCCGTTCGCGTCGCCCGGGTGCCGTAGGCGATGTTGTCGGCCACGGTGCCCGTAAAGAGAATGGTGTCCTGGAGAACGAGGCCGACCTGATCGCGGAGCCAGGAGACGGCGCAGTCGCGCGCGTCGCGACCGTCGATCCGGACGCTCCCGCCGTGGGGGTCGTAGAAACGTGCGATCAGGGCGGCGATCGTCGACTTGCCCGCTCCGGATCTTCCGACGAGGGCGACGCGCTCTCCGGCCGAAATGCGTAGCGAGAGATCGACGAGGGCGGGTCGGCCTGTCTCGTAGGCGAACGAGACGCCGTCGAGCTCGAGCGCGCCTCTCGCCCTCGCGCCGCGGAATGCGCCCTGACGCTCCTCGAGGACTTGATCGGCGGCGAGGATCTCGGCGATCCGGTCTGCGCGAGCCATCGCGCGCGAGACGCGGCCGGCCTGGCGGGCGATGTCGCGAAGAGGCTTGTAGACACGTCGCGTATAGGAGGCCATCACGACCAGATCGCCCGGCGAAATGGCGCCGCTGGCGACTCGAAAGACGCCGACGACGAGCACCAGCGCCGTGCTGGCCGCGCCGAGCAGATCGATCAGCCTGCCGAAGCGGCTCTCGATCCGCACCGTTTCGACACCCGCTTCCCACCGCTCGACGCTCTTCCGCTCGAGACGGTCGTGCTCGAAGCGCTCCGATCCGAATGCCTTCACCTCGCGAATCGAAGAGAGAGCCTCCTCCGCCAGCGAGGCGATCTCCCCTTCGGTCGCTCGTTGGCGCCGCGCCGCGGCCTTCATCTTTCGGCGGAACTGGAACGTCACCGCGGCGAGGATGGGGGTCAGGGCGAAGGCCGCGAGCGCGAGGAACGGATCGATCAGAACGCTCACGACGACCATGCCCGAAAGCAGGAGCGCCGACGAGATGAGCGTGCCGAGCGAGTCCGAGAAGAGATCCCCGACGGCGTTCACGTCGCCGGTCAAGCGCGTTACGAGGTCGCCTGTGTGACGCCGCTCGTGGAACGGGAGCGAGAGGCGCTGCAGATGCGCGTAGGTCGCGACGCGCAGGTCGTGAACGATGCGTTCTCCCGCGCGGCCGAGCCGAATGTCCATCTGATAGGAGGCGACGGCATCGGCGAGAGCGATCGCCAAGACGAGCCCGGTAATCCCCGCCAGAAGCGCAATGTCCGTTCCCGTTACGTGGAACGAGCCCCCTTTTCGGCCGTGGCCGATCAGGAGGTCGAGGGCCAGCTTGAGCGGGAACGGCCGCGCCAGCTCTGCGCCCGCGACGACGGCCGTAGACAGTGCGGCGACCACGAGCGACCGCCACTGGCGGCGAAGGAACGGAGCCATCAAGTAGATGCCGCGGCTCATTGCGCTACCGCTCCGAGTCCCGCCGATTGCTCGACGGCGAAGAGGATCCGCTCGGCGCGATGCGCCCACGTGTGCTCGGCCGCCACGAGCGCCCGGCCCGCGCGGCCGAGGCGCTGCCGCCGGTCCGGGTCCTCCGCCAGCTCGGCCACTGCCCGCGCGAGGGCGGCGGAATCGCCCTTCCGGATCACAACCGCCGTTTCGGGGCCGACCACGTCCGTCACGCCAGGAAGGTCGGCGACGACCGCGGCCAGCCCCGCCGCCAGGTATTCGAAGACCTTGAGCGGCGAGAAGTACCCCGGGGCATCGCGCGTATAGGGGGCGAGGCCGATGTCACAGCGCGTGAGGAGGGCGGGCACTCGTTCATGCGGAACGGTGCCTGCAAGCTCGGCCCCGGCTGCCTCGAGCACTTCGCGCCCCGGGCCGTCCCCGAGCACGAGCAGGCGCGGAGCGGAGTGGCCGAGGGCTCGCCAGGCCTGCGCGATTGTCTCGATCCCGTGCCAGGGGCGGAGGGCTCCGGCGAACACCGCGACCGGTGGGCCCTCGCGTCTCGGGCGAGGATCGGCGAAGCGGTCAAGGCTCACCCCGTTCGGCACGACCTCGACCTTGCGGGCGCCTCGGCTCGTGGCGTATTCGAAGAGCGCGCTGCTGACCGGAAGGACGAGCGCGGCGCGGCGGAGCACGGCGCGCTCCAGGGAGGCTGCCTCGCCCGGAGCGTCGAGTCGGCGATACCTCGCCGCCTCGTGCGGCAGTGGCGAGTTCAGCTCCACCACGTGCGGGATCCCGAGCGTCTGGGCGGCGCGTGAGCCCGCGGCCGAATGGAGCGCGAGCCGCTCGTAGAGCGCGAGGGGCCGGAAGCGCCGCAGCCGGTCGGCGAGCCAGGCGGCCCGGAACGGCTCGGCCTTGAGCCGCTGGGACACCGGCGCACCCTTCTCAGGCCCTGGAAGGACCGCGAGCCGGACGCCCGCGGGGGGCGGCGGCGCCTCGCGGGATACGCCGGTAACAATCAAGAGCACCTCGGCGCCGGCGGCAGCGAGAGCTCCGACGAGCTCACGCACATGGACTGCCGCGCCCTTGTCCGCCCCGTACGGAACGCCCGGATCCGAACAGAGGTAGGCGAGCCTCATCAGGCGGCGGCGGGGAAGAGGGAGCGCAGGAGCGACGCGCTTCGCTCCAGCGAGAAGCAGCGCTCGACATGTCGCCGCGCCTCGAGGGAGAGCCGAGCCCCGAGTGCGCCGTCCGCAAGCAGGCGCTCGATCGCGTCGGCGAGCGCGACCGGGTCACGCTCGGGCACAACGAGGCCGGTCCTCTCGTGGACGACAGCCTCGGACAGTCCGTTCACGGCAGTGGCGACCACGGGGACGCCGAGGGCCATCGCCTCGAGCACCGACGTCGGCAGGCCGTCGCGGTCGCCGTTCGAAGCGACGATGCAGGGCATGCAGAAGACCGCCGCTCGCTCGTATCGCTCCAATACCTCCTCTTGGGGGAGGGCGCCCCGAAAGACCACCCCGGCGCCCGCCCCGGCTGCAGCGCGCTCGAGCTCGGCTCGCAGCGGGCCGTCGCCCACGAGTTCGAGCCGTACGGCGACGCCACGGGCTGCGAGGAGCGTGCAGGCTTCGATCAGGTCCGGGAGGCCCTTCTTCTCGACCAGCCGGGCGACGGCCAGCACGAGGCCCGGCTCGGGCCGTCGCGTCCGCGGGCGCTCGAACCGGCGCAAATCGACGGCGTTCGGTACCAGGCAGACTCGCGCCCGGCCGTCGAGGATCGACTCGAGGTAGTCGCGGTTCGACGTGCTCACGGTGGCGATGAACCTGGCGCCGCCGAGCCTGTCGCGGAGGTGGTCCAGCCGAACCTCGTCGTGGTAGATGTCCTTCGCGTGGGCGGTGACGCTGTAGCTCGGGCCCCCCATCCTCCACGCGAGGTTGGCCAAGCGAGCGGCGGCGGTCGCGAAGTGCGCGTGCGCATGGTCAATTCCGGCTCGCGCCATCTCATCGTGGAGCACGGTCGCCTGCAGGAGCCGCCTCCATCCTCGGAAGCTCGGAGGCCAGAGGGTTCTGCCAGCAGTCCGGAGCCAGGGTCGCGGGTTGGCGCGCACCACGCGAGCGAGCGCCCGAGCTACCCGCAGCGGTTCGCGGCCGGGACGGTGGGGGAGGTAGACGACCCGAAACGCGAGCTCGTCGAGGAAGCCGTGGGTGAACGGCTCGTGAGGGCGGCTGACGGCGAAGACGGTCACGCGCTCGCCCTGGCGACCGAGCTCGATCAGCTCGGCGGCGATGAACGTCTCCGAGATGCGGGGAAACCGCTTGAGGACGTAGCCCAGGTGCCTGACCGCGCCCGTGGTCACCCTGCCACCCCGATCGCCCTCGTCCGCATTCGTGTCGACGGGTCCGCCAGTTCGAGCAGCTCTCCGGCCGCCCGTGCCGCTCCGTCCAGTCCGAGTGCGGCGAGAGCCCGCCTCCCGACGCGCACGCGTGACGATGCCAACGTGCAGGCAACCTCGCTTCGAAGGGTGCGCGCATCGAGTCGCTCGGGCTCCACGAGCCTGAGCAACCCGATGCGGGCGAACGCCCTCGCCCGGATCAGCTGCTCCGTGCGAGGGACGACGCGCGGGACGCAGACAGTGGGAACGCCGCTCGCTGCGGCCTCCGTCAGAGTGTTGTAGCCGCCCATCGAGACGAGGGCGTCGACCGCCGCGAACGTGGACATGAGGTCGGGGAGGAAGGTGCTGAACGCAACCCCCGCCTCGGCGGCCATCCGCCTGAGAGTCTGAAGGTCTTCATCGCCGCTCCGCGGACCGGCGACGACGATCCCGTCCCAGGGCGCTCCCCCTGCCGCCTCGATGAACGTCTTCAGGAGGCCGAACCCATCCTCTCCGCCCCCCGCGGTCGCGAGGACGACGGGACGCGGTCGCGGGGTGGTCGCGAGCATCGGGAAGACATCCGAGCTCCAGCCGTCATCGGGCGGCCGATTCACGACGTAGCCGCAAAAGGACGTTCGCTCCGCCACACAGCGCGGGAGGCGGTACTCGGCGATCGGGTCGAGCACATGCGGGGACCCGTAGACGAGCACCCGCTCGTAGTACTCGGCGATGCGCCGCGCGAGGTCGCGCTTTCCCCACTCGCGCATGACAGCGGCACGGTCGTCGAGGATGTCTCGGAGTCCGAGCACGGCTCGCGCGCCGGCCGCCCGCAAACTCTCGAGGGCAGCGCGGAGCTCGCCCCCGACGCCGAGTGGGTGCTTGTCGACAAGCATCACGGCCGGACGGAACGACTCCACGGCCGCGGCGAGCAGGGCCGAACGTATCGCGCGGACGTCGTCGGAGGGAACGCCGAGACGGCGGGCTGCGTAGTGCTCGTTGTCGAGTTTGCGCAGCCCGGGGAGCCTGAGCACGTCTACGTTCGGAGGAACGCCGAAGCTCTCAGCCTCGTCGGCACTCGTGGCGAGGAGGATCGACGCTTCGGGGGTGTGGGCGGTGAGCGCACGGGCGATGGCCAGGTTCCGGCGTACATGGCCTAGTCCGACGCCGTCGGGCGAGTAGAAGAGGAAGCGGAGATCCATTCGTACAGTCGCCGGATCCGGAGCTGCGTTCAACCAATCACTACGGTCGGCGCACATCAGCGGAGACCGATGCAAGCACGTGAGTGCGCGCGTCTCTGCAACAGCTCCGCGACCAGTTCGACGAGCGCGCGTGAGCCTGCGCTGCTCCGAGCCGCTGACCGCGAGTTATGAAGCCTGGTGGCCGGGTCGGATCGGACAGTGGCGATTGCGGTCACTTTCGGTGGAACCTCCAAGTGGACGGGCGACCGCATCGCCGTTCGGACTCAGGAGATCATCGCTCACACCCCGCACTCGGCATATCCCTCGGCGTAGTGATTGTTCGAAGCGTGGCCACGAGATGCTGCCTGCGTAAATGCGTGCCACCGCCGTGTCAATCACGGAGCGACGCTGCAAAACCGCGATTCTCAGCGGGAGCGACGGGGCTTCGACCCGCTATAGACACCGCATCGAGATCAGGAGTTAGAACGCACGCGACCGCTCCTTCGCGGTCTCAGATTTAGTCGTGCGGGAGGTCAGGCTCGGCCGTGCGCAGCGTCTCCACGATGGTTTAACGACGAGGAGGTCGACGATGAGACGCTGGCGGCGCTTCCTGACAGAGCGCCGCGGTGGCTTCTCTATCCGTCGCGTGCGCGGCTCGGGGGGCCGCTTGAGAGATACCTGCAGCGCGCAGACCGGCTCGGCGTCCACGAGCGCCACCTGGTGAAGCTGCGCGTGAAGGCGGGCCGGGCGTGGTGGGAGGTCGAGGCGGACTTCGCCGCGCCGATCCTCTTCACGTATCTAAATCGCAGCCGTCCGCGGTTCGTTCGCAACCGAGCGGGTGCGATCCCGCTGAATAACTGGCTCGTGATTGAGCCGCGTAACGGCGTCGACCCCGACGTGCTGTTTGCTCGACTCAGGGAGGCGTCGGAGGCAGCTTTGCGGACTAACGCGCGTGAGTACGGCAACGGGCTATGGAAGCTTGAGCCATCCGAGCTGAAGCGGCTACCGCTTTCTGGTCTTTAGCCGCCGGTCGGGCAGACTACGAGCGGCGGCGATCAGATCAGGAAGACCTCAGATCGCTCGTCGTAAAGATGCTCGCGGGCCAGGACGGTCGGGCTAATGCAGCGCGACCTGCACGGGAGCTACCAAGAACGGCCCGCACCGTCCGGCCACCACCGTCGTCCGCCCTGGCCGGTCGGGATATCGTCATGGTTGAGTCCGCGTGCGATCGCGGCGAGGCTGGCGCCCTGTGCGTGCTCGTGGCGAATCCGCTCGACGACCTCAGGCGAGAGCGCGGACTTTCGACCACATGGCGTTGCGCGTCGACGCGATGCCCGCGGCTGCTCGGTACGCTCGGCAACGCACGGAATGAAAAAGTCCCCGCGAGCGGGGACTTTCGGAACGGGAGCGACGGGACTCGAACCCGCGACCTCCGGCGTGACAGGCCGCGCAAGGGTCGTCACGATCATCCATTACTGACCCGGACGAGCCCGATTAGCAGGGACTTCTGCGAGGCTTCGACGCTAGAGGCAACGGGCTGGCATGTCCTCGCCCGAAAGTCCCGCCCCGTGCTGGCCCCACCGGTTCATCGTCGACTCCGACAACAGTTTGGTGAGGCGTCAATGGGCTCGGACCCGGGTGACTGAAGAAAGACCGGAGTGGAGGTGGGCTGGAATCGAACCCGCTGAAACACTTGAGCCCGATCGCCATCGCCTGTCCCCACACGACCACGCTCTCGGGTTGGGCGAGTCGCGCCTATTCAGCCGAGTGAGCCGTACGAAAATCTCGTCCAGATTGCCGCGCTGACGGGCCTCCGGCAAGGCGAGCTGTTCGCTCTCAGTGATCGGAGCATCGACTTCGGAGCGATGACGCTGAGCGTCGAGCGTGGCGTTTACGCCGGCGAGCTCGTCTCCTTGAAGACGAGGGCGGCGCGACGCAAGGTCGATCTCGCGGCGAGGGCGGCACGGCTGCTCCGCCGCCAGCTCGTCGCACGAAAGCCGAACTCTCTCGGCCTCGTCTTCCCGTCGCCTCGCGGGCAGGTCCTCAACGACGACAACTTCCGCCACCGGATCTTCGCGCCGGCTGTGCGTCGCAGCGGGATCGGCCCGGTCCGCTTCCACGACCTGCGGCACTCGTACGCCGCGCTCATGGTCGCCGCGGGCGCGCACCCGAAGTACCTCCAGGCGCAGATGGGGCACTCGTCCATCCGCGTCACGCTCGACCTCTACGGGCACCTCTTCCCGGACGCGAACAGGAGTGTGCTCACCGAGCTCGATCGGATCATCGAGGGTGAGCAGCCGGACGCGTCGATTACTCTGTGAGCATGGTCAACGTGACCGTCAGCCTTCCCGACGACGTCGCCTCGCGCGTCGCCGCCGCCGCGGCGGACCGTGGTGTGACGGTTGAGGAGCTCACGTCCGAGGCTCTCCAGGCCTACCTCGAGCGTGAGCAGGCATCCAACGGAGCCGAGCTCAGCTTCATCGGACTCGGTGACGCGGAGAACGGATACTCGGCGCGCGAGGCGGAGGAGCGCCTCGAAGCCGAGGGATTCACCCCGTCGCCCTCGTCGTAGACACCGGGCCGCTTGTCGCTGCGGCCGTCCGCAACGACCCGGATCACGCCGCTTGTGCAGAGCTTCTCAAGCGTGAGGCAGGCTCGCTCGTCGTTCCGACGCTCGTGCTCGCCGAGGCGTCGTACCTCGTTCGAAAGGCGCTCGGCGCCGCTGCTGAGGCCGCGCTTCTGCGGGCGGCTGCACGTGGCGAGTTTCGGCTCGAGCCGCCGGGCCCGTCAGACCTCGAGCGGATGGCGGAGCTCGTCGAGAGGTACGCCGATCTTCCGCTCGGCGCCGTCGACGCGTCGATCGTCGTGACGGCCGAGCGGCTCGGCGAGGTAAACGTCGCGACGCTCGATCGCCGTCACTTCACGGTCGTGCGGCCCGCGCACGTCGAGGCCTTCACGCTTCTTCCCTGATCAGCCCGGATCTCCAAGGAGCGTTGCGCGGGACCGCTCACCCCATCCACCACCCCATCGCCTCGTGCGGCACGGGAGTGACCGACAAACGAAAACCGCCTGCATGCAAGCAGTTCGAGAGACGGGAGCGACGGGACTCGAACCCGCGACCTCCGGCGTGACAGGCCGGCGTTCTAACCAACTGAACTACGCCCCCTAGCGCGCCGGCCATTGTAGCCGTGGGGTAACGAGGTGGTTGCTCGGGTTGACACGCGTGCGGTCGCGTGCAAACGTGGATAGCTCGCGAGTCGACTCTGCGGCCGGAGGTGACCCCCAATGTCCGGTCCCGGCTTCAGGTGGAGAGGGCGCGCTCTTTTTGGTTTGGCATCAGTGGTAGTGCTCGTCATGCCTTTCGGCACGGCGGGCGCGATCAAGGACCTCATCCCTCCAAATCCGATCGTCCCGACCAAAGGCGAGCAGAACCTCATGGACGTGGTCCAGAAGTTCCAGCTCAAAGACATCCAGACGGCGCTCGACAACTTCCCCGTCCCCTACGTCGTGGTGGCGCAGGCGGGAGCCGGCCCCCCGATCGTCACGAACCAGAAGGCGGGGTCGCCGAAGCGGATCGACGCCGACAGCAACAAGGCGACGGGCAAGGGCGGCGACGACATCCAGGTCGAGGTCAACACCGAGCTTCTTCCTCAGCCGCACCTGCGGCTGGACATCACCCGGCTCGGGGGCTCGCCGTTCGCTCCGAACCTGAAAGTCGTGATCGCGTTCCCATTCCGGGCCTTCGACAGCGAGGTGCTGCCCGGTCCGCCGAACATCTTCATCGGTTACCAGACGACGGCCGCAGGGGGAGCCGACGGCGGCTACGCGCCGTTGACCGAGGAGATCAACTTCACTCCGAACGTCGTCGCGGGAACGAATCACACCTTCCAGCTCTCGATGGCGACGACTGGGGCAGACAACCCGCTCCGCTTCATCGCGGGCCATTTCGACGGCACGAACGCGACCGGGCTGCTCAACGCAGACGGGATCAGCGCGCTCGTCGAGCCGGTGCCGGCCACGATCACGGCCGGGCTGACGGTGAACGAGTCTGCGCTCTCGATCGGTCCGTTCGGCAGCGGGTTCGACGTCTCTTGGAACGCGACCGCCGCGAGCAAGGTGACGTTCGACTACTTCGAGAACGAGACGTGGCCTCCGGCTGGAGGAACGCCGAACTTCAACACGTCGCTGACGTTCGACCAGATGCCGACGAGCGAGGACGTAGCGCTCAGCCTGAACGAAGCGGCGGGGACGATGACGCTCACGAATACCGCGAGCGCGCCGATCGGCGCCGTCACGCTCGTCCACACTCGCAGCGACGGACTCATGATCACCGGCTCCGCGACTGACGTGCCCACCCATGTGGCGCTCACCGTCGGGCTGGCCGGAACCGCGACGCTCGACGTCAACGCCAACACGCTCGGTCTGAACCTGGTCGTGCAGAAGCAGGGCGGCTTCATCAACACGAGCAACTTCCTCGGCTACAACCTCGGCTACCTGCAGATAGGGCTGAAGAACGTGCCCGACCTGACCGCCGGCTACATCCAGCCGGGGGACAAGTTCGGCGTCAAGGCGACGAACCCGGGCGAGTCGATCGGCGCGATCGAGTTCGTCCTCGACGACGACTCGACTCTCGCGCTGCCGCCGGAATGGTCCGACCCGGGCCGCGACATCTTCTCACTCGTCGACGACGGCACGCACGGCACCGCCGCGGCGCGGATCGTCAACCTGAGCGAGGCGACGCTGAACCTCAACCCGTCGCCGACCGGCGAGGCCTACAACCTCGTCACGGGCGCTCCGGCGCCGCTCAGCGCGCACATCCAGACGACCCCGACCTCGAACCTGATCCCCGGGCACGACGTGCTCGCGGACTGCCACATCGTCAACGTGCCATCGGGGAAGCTCGACTTCAACGTCAACCTTCCCTCCACGTTCAGCTACACGACGGACCCGCCGCAGGGAATCGATGACGTCGGCTGCACGGGGCACGTCGACACGCTCAACTTCGACGTCTCGATCGGCAACCTGCCGGCCGTGTTCGCGTTCGACTTCGACCCGGCCGGGCACATGACGGTCAAGGCCGAGGACGGCACCGGGCCGAACACGGCAACCGTTGGACTCGTACGCGTTCGGCTCTGGGACAACACCGGGCCGGGTCTGCCGTCATCGAGCGCGCTGTTCGGCACGGCGCTCCGCGACGCTCGCGCCCGCGTCGACACAATCCCGAGCTTCCACGCGACGTGGTCGACGGGAGGAACCGGGACGGCGATCGACTTCCACAATGACTCGCCGAGCAACTTCCTCGGCGGTGCCCAGTTCGACGTCTCGACCGCTTTCGGCCTCGCGCCCCTGCCCGCAGCCGGCGCGGGCGCGCAGGACTACGGGCGTTTCGTCGATGGCGGCGGCTCGAAGGAGCTGGGGGCAGGCGCGTTCGGGATCAACACGTTCACCTACTCGTCGAACGACGCGACGCGCAACCTCTCCGTGCACTACAAGGCGGATTCGGCGCACAAGCTGGGGCTCACCTACGACTCCCGTTTCGGCGGAACCTTCTTCCCGGGCTACGACGTGAAGGCGGGATTGACCGTCGACAGCGTCCCGCAGAGCTTCGACCTGTCGACGAATCTCGCAACGCACTTCGATTACACCGCCAGCTCTGGGATCAGCTCGATCGCGCTCGTCGGCGACATCGACATCACGAACGACGGCGACCCCGGCAACAGCACGCACGTAGACGCGTCCGTGCACGGGCTCCCGTCGTCGGTCGTTCTCGACGTCGATCCGGGCGCCTCGGGCCACGCGAACTTCACGATGGCGTCGCCGATCGACTCGATCAACCTCGACGTCACGGGCGGCGAGGGCATCTTCGGGTCGACGGTGAAGCAGATCCACCTCGCGATCGACCACATTCCGGCGAACTGGAAGGCGAGCTGGAACAACACGGGCGGCAGCGTCACGGCCGTCGGGGATCACGTGAACCAGATCTCGGCGATCGTGTCGACCGACCTGCCGGCCGGGAACGACGCCATGCGCTCGCCGTTCACTACCGGCGGCGGGGCTATCGGCTACTCGAACTGGCTCCGCACGATCGATGACAGATGGGCGCAGGTGGGCGCCAACTCGCCCCAGCGCGAGACGGACATCATGTCGCGTCTGGACGACATCTACTCGTCGACGACCAACCTCGGCGCGGGTGAGGACCGCCTCCTCTACCGGGTCGACGGCAGCGGGGACTTCCAGTACCTGGAGATCCAGCTGACGAACCTCCAGGGCGGCTCGTTCCACTCGAACGGGTCGAAGGCCGACGCGAGCCTCACCGACCCGGTAACGGGTGACCATCCCGTCTACATCGGGCTCGGCGAGAAAAACGGCAACTTCGTCACGCTCGCGCTCCAGAACCTGCCCGACTCGATGATGTTCGATGCCGATACGGCCAACCCGGGCCATTCGCACTTCGACTCGAACGAGGCGGCAGGTCGCATCGTGCTCTACGAGGGCCCGCTCCCCGGTCCAGTGGCGGACAATCAGTCGGCGTCTAAGGTAATCGCGGTCTCTCTGCCCGCGACCATGCACGCCGACTGGAACTTCAACTTCCCGGGCAACGCCTCGTTCACGGCGAGCGGCCTGATCGAGCTCCGCTACCTGACCCAGGACGGTTCGAACCGGACGATCGCCGTCGTCAACTTCCAGAACCTGTCGTTGGACTACGGCTTGAACTTCTTCCCCGGTACGGACGTGGATTGCGACATCACCGGCTGCAACACGTTCTTCATCATCGCCGAGCTCTTCGCCAACTTCACGGCGAGTCCCGGCATCAACGGCATGCTCCTCAACTACACGCATGGATCGGCGCAGACCGCCAACGGCATCGCTGCGAGCGGGTCTGGCGAGTACAAGCCTCAGTTCAGCTTGCTGCTCAAGAACCTGACCTCGATCAGTGGATCCGTGAAAGTTCGGGTCTGCATCTTCGGGCTCAAGCTCGTGCCGTGCATTCCCGGGCTGCCGTACCTCGACGTCGGGCTAAGCGTGTCGGGTGACGCCAACCTCGACTACTGGGACGACGGTGGCGGGCCGTTCAACATCCTCGGTGACCCCGATTACGTCGGGAACAACCCGTGGCACTTCTATCCGTTCTTCTACAGCGATAGCAGCCGGGTCGATCCGTTCTCGTAATCGGTAGGCACGTCGTGGCGGCCGGCCTCGCGCCGGCCGCCACGGCTAGCCTGCGTCCCCGTGACCACGGTCGACTGGCTCGCTCTCGTCTTCGTGGCGCTCACCGCGCTGCTCGGGCTGAGGAAGGGAATGATCGCGAGCGCGCTCTCGGTCGCGGGCATTGTCGTCGGCGCGATTCTCGGCGCTCGGCTCGCGCCGCACCTCCTCTCCGGTGGATCGAACTCGCCGTACACGCCGCTGGCGGGGCTCGCAGGCGCGGCGATCTGCGCGGTTCTGCTCGAGTCGGTCGGAACGCTCGCCGGCAG
>DASWGR010000056.1:0-17595 GCA_036393535.1 Gaiellaceae bacterium
GCCGACGAGGTCCGCAGGCTCGGCGACGAGCTCGGCTGGCCGATCGCGATCAAGGCGTCAGCCGGAGGCGGCGGGAAAGGGCTGAAGGTCGTCCGCGAACCGGGCGAGGCCGAGCGAGCCTTCGAGTCGGCGCGGCGCGAGGGTGAGGCCTACTTCTCCGATCCGGCGGTGTACGTCGAGCGCTACCTCGAGGATCCGCGCCATGTCGAGGTGCAGGTGCTTGCGGATGCGCATGGCAACGTCATCCATCTGGGCGAGCGCGATTGCACGATTCAGCGCCGCCATCAGAAGCTGGTCGAGGAGACGCCGTCGCCTGCCGTGGACGATGCGTTACGGGAGCGGATCGGTGCGATCGCCGTCGACGCCGCGCGTGCGGTCGGCTACCAGAGCGCGGGAACGATCGAGGGCCTGCTCTCGCGTGACGGCGAGTACTTCTTCCTGGAGATGAATACGCGCATCCAGGTCGAGCACACGGTGACGGAGATGGTGACCGGTCTCGACCTGGTGCGAGAGCAAGTCTTGATCGCGGCGGGTCAGCCGCTCTCTGTGCGACAGGAGGATGTGCATCTCCGCGGCCATTCGTTGGAATGCCGAATCAATGCGGAGGACGTGTCGAGTGGTTTCCTCCCTGCACCGGGGACGATCACGCGTTACCACGAACCGGGTGGGCCGGGCGTGCGCGTCGACTCCGGCGTCGTCGCCGGCAGCGAGATCTCTCCGCTTTACGACCCGATGATCGCGAAGCTGGTGGTGCACGGAGTCGACCGTGAGCATGCGCGGCGCCGGATGCTGCGCGCGCTCGACGAGTTCGTGGTCGAGGGAGTGAGGACGTTGATCGGCTTCCACAAGGCGCTGCTGACGCATCCATGCTTCGTCGAGGGCGAGACGTGCCAGGGCCTGGTCGAGTCCGAACTGCTGGCGGCGCGCGCGGGCGAGTTCGAGAACGGCCGTCCGGTCGGGCCCGCGGAGCTCGGGACGGCCGCCATGCGCGAGGTGGTCCGCTCGGTTGAGGTAGACGGACGCCGCTTCGAGGTGCGGGTCCTCCGTCCCGAGCCGGCCTTCGCCGAGCTGGGGAGGCGCCGTCGCGAACGAGAGCGCGGCGGCGCGGCCGCGGCCGCAGGGCGCGACGCGGTCGTGAGCCCCATGCAGGGCACGGTGCTCGCAGTCGAGGTTGCAGAGGGCGACGAGGTGGTCGCGGGCCAGGTGCTCTGCATCGTCGAGGCGATGAAGATGGAGAACGAGGTGCACGCACATCGCGCCGGCCGCGTCACCGAGCTGTCCGTCGCCCCGGGGCAGCCGGTCACGACCGGCCAGGTGATTTGCGTCGTGACGTCCGAGTGAGATCTCGGCGCACATTTGGCGCAGACGCGTAGGGGATTCGCGGGTATCGTCGATCGCAGAGGGTGGTGGGTGATAACCCCCACCCGGGTGGGGCCGCGCGCGCGTGTACCTAGAGAGATAGGCGGCGACACGCAGTGAGGCACGGGTAAAGTGCCGCGCCGGTGGATCTCTACGAATACCAGGGCAAGCAGCTCTTCGCGCGCTTCGGCATCCCGGTGTCAGAGGGGCGCCTCGCGACGAGCCCGGAAGAAGCTCGGGCCGCCGCCGAGGAGATCGGCGGGCCGGTCGTCGTCAAGGCCCAGGTCCTGACCGGCGGGCGAGGCAAGGCCGGCGGCGTGAAGCTTGCCGACGGTCCGGCCGACGCGGAAGCGAAGGCGCGCGACATTCTCGGTCTGGACATCAACGGCCACGTCGTCCGCAAGCTCTGGGTCGAGCAGGCTTCTGACATCGCGAAGGAGTACTACCTCTCGATCACCTTCGACCGCGGCACGAAGCAGCCGCTCTTCATGCTTACCACCGAAGGCGGGGTCGAGATCGAGCAGGTCGCCGAGGAGAACCCGGACGCACTCGCGCGCCTACACGTGGATCCGCTCGAGGGCTTCCAGCCCTACCAGGCCCGCCGCCTGATCTACGGCGCCACCATCGATGACCCGAGCGAGCAGAAGCAGCTCCTCGGCATCATCGAGAAGCTCTACGAGTGCTTCGTCCAGTCCGACGCGATGCTGACGGAGATCAACCCGCTGATCGTCACGCCCGCAGGGGAGGTGCGCGCGCTCGACTCGAAGTTCACGGTCGACGACAGCGCGCTCTTCCGCCACCCTGATATCGCCGAGATGCGCGACGTCGAGGCGGCCGACCCGCACGAGCGGCTTGCGCGGGAGAAGGGCGTGACCTACGTCAAGCTCGACGGCGAGGTTGGGATCCTCGGGAACGGTGCTGGGCTCTCGATGTCGACTGTGGACGTCGTCGTCGTCGCGGGCGGCCGGCCGGCGAACTTCTGCGACCTGGGCGGCGGCGGCGATGCGCAGGGCGTCGTCGACGCCCTCGAGGTGATCACGAGCGATGACCAAGTGCGCTCGATCTTCTTCAACATCTTCGGCGGGATCACGCGCGGTGACGAGGTGGCGCGCGGAATCCTGACCGCGCTCGACCAGATGAAGATCGAGCTGCCGATCGTCGTCAGGCTCGCCGGAACAAACGCCGAGGAAGGCAGGAGGCTGCTCGCCGAAGCGGCGCATGCGAACCTCCATGTCGAGCCGACGATGCTGGAGGCGGCACAGCGCGCGGTCGAACTGGCGGCATGACCGACGTCTGGTCGCAGCGAGCGGACGCCTTCCGCGAGAGCCCGACGCACCGTGAAGGACCTGATCTCGACCTGCTCGTCGAGTGGTGCGATCCCGGCCACGACGTGAGGGTGCTCGACGTCGCCACCGGCGGCGGCCACGTCGCGAGGCGGCTGCGCGAGGAGGGCTGCACGGTCGTCACCGTCGACCCGGCACCCGGCATGGCGCCGGACGTCGTCTCACGCGCGGAAGAGTTGCCGTTCGAGGACGGCAGCTTCGATGTCGTCACTTGCAGAATCGCTGCCCATCACTTCGAGGACATTCGCAAGGCGATCGCAGAAATGGCGCGTGTCACGCAGCGGCTCGTCGTGATCGAGGACAACGTCTTCGTCGACGAACGAGTCGAGGAGGCAGAGCGGCTGCGCGACCCGACCCACGTGCGCTGCTACTCCGAGGAGGAGTGGAAGGACATGCTCACCGAGGTCGGTCTCGAGGTCGAGCAGCTCGAACGCTTCGAGCGCCGCCCGGTAGTCGAGGACTGGCTCGCGCGGGTGGAGACGCCACCTGCGGACGCTGCTCGCGTCCGCGAGCTGCTCGCCGACCACGTTGGCGACGGCATCCTGACCCTGAAGTCGATCGTCGTCAAAGCACGGAGGTCACAGAAGTAATGGCGATCATCGTCGACAACGACACACGGCTCGTCGTCCAGGGGCTGACCGGAAGCGAAGGCCGGTTCCACGGACTGCGCAACCGCAACTACGGGACCCAGGTCGTCGCCGGCGTCACGCCCGGTAAGGCGGGCCAGGACGTCGAAGGCATTCCCGTCTTGAACACCGTCTCCGACGCCGTGCAGGAGACCGGCGCGAACACGACGCTCATCTTTGTGCCGGCACGCTTCGCGACCGACGCGATCTACGAGGCGGTCGACTCCGGCATCGGCACCGTGATCTGCATCACCGAACACATTCCCGCGCACGACATGCTGCGCGTCTACACGCACATCCGTGGCAAAGGCGTGACGATGATCGGGCCGAACTGTCCCGGCGTGCTCTCGCCGGGCAAAGCGAACGTCGGGATCATCCCCGCCGAGATCTTCTCCGAGGGCTCGATCGGCCTCGTTTCGCGCTCGGGCACGCTCACGTACCAGATCGGCCACGAGCTCACGCAGCTCGGTCTCGGGAATTCGACGATCGTGGGCATCGGCGGCGATCCGGTCGTAGGCTCGTCCTTCATCGACGTCCTGCGGCGGTTCGAATCGGATCCGGAGACAGAGCTGATCGTCCTAGTCGGCGAGATCGGCGGCGACGAGGAGGAGAAGGCGGCCCGCTTCGTGCAGGACCAGGTGACGAAGCCGGTGCTCGCCTACATCGCAGGCTTCTCGGCTCCGCCCGGAAAGACGATGGGCCACGCGGGCGCGATCATCTCCGGCTCGTCGGGCACGGCGCAGGCGAAGAAGGAGGCGCTGGAGGCAGCGGGCATCCAGGTCGGGACGACTCCGACCGAAGTCGCGCAGTTGGTCGCCGAGCGCTTCGGCGCCCGCACCTAAACTCCGGAGATGGAGACGATCTCCTTTGCGCGTGGCGTCCCAGCGCCGGAATGTCTTCCGGTCAAGGAACTCGGCGACTGCGCGCAGGCCGCCGTCGCGCGCGACGGAGCCACGGTTCTCTCGTACGGCTCGTCCAGCGGGTACGCGCCGTTGCGCGACTGGATCGCCGAGCGTCACGGCGTCGATCCCGCGCGCGTCCTGATCACCAACGGCTCGCTGCAGGGAATGGTCTTCCTCGCAGAGCGGTTCGCGGGCGAACGAGTGCTCGTGGAAGAGCCGACGTACGACCGCCCGTTGAAGATCCTCGCGGCGCATGGTGTCGAAACGACGCCGATCGCGATGGACGACGAGGGTCTCGACCTCGATGCGCTCGCACAGGCGCTGCGAAGCGGCAGGAAGCCGGCGTTCCTCTACACGATTCCGACATTCCAGAATCCGAGCGGGAGGACGCTCAGCACGGAGCGCCGTCACCACCTCGCCGAGCTGGCGCGCGAGCAGGAGCTGCTCGTGCTGGAGGACGATCCCTACGGGCTCGTCCGCTTCGACGGCGAAACGCCGCCGACTCTGTTCGAGCTCGAGGGCGGAACCCAGGTCGCGTACTCGTCCTCCTTCTCGAAGACGATCGCGCCCGGGCTCCGCGTCGGTTACTTCGTCCTGCCGGCGGGTCTCGAGCAGGAGCTCGAGGCGCTGGCGACGTCGACGTACATCACGCCGGTCCTCATCGGACAGGCGACGGTGTTCGAGTTCTTGCGACGCGGCAACTTCGAGCCGAACCTCGAGCGAGTGACGGCGCTCCTGCGCGCCCGTCGCGACGCGATGCTCGAAGCGTTGGAGAGCGAGCTTCCGGACGCGCGTTGGAGCCGGCCGCAGGGCGGCTACTTCGTTTGGCTCGAGCTGCCCGGAGGCGCCGATGCCGGAGCGTTGCTCGAGCGTGCGGCCGCGTCAGGCGTCACCTTCGTTCCCGGCGCGGACTTCGGCGGCGCACCGAACACGGCTCGGCTTGCGTTCAGCTTCGTCTCCCCGGACGAGATCAGAGAAGGCGTGCGCAGGCTCGCAGCCCTCGTCCGGGAACCCCTCGCGGTTTAGTGCTAGGCGGTCGCGACCTGGGCGAAGTCGCCGAGCGGCCTCGGTACGAGCCGTGGCTGGCGGGGTGGAACGAGAGACCCCCGGCTGTTGAGCCGGAAGGTGGGGCAGGGTGCGTCGGTCGGAAGGGCACAGAGCCCGGCGCGACGGAAGTAGCAGTCGTCGCACGTCAGTTGGTTCGGCTTGCTCAATTTTCTCCCCTGCCTAGAGATTAGTGCCGCAGTGACAACGGGTGATACTACGAAGGCCACGAGCGTAGACAAGGGTTTCGCAGACGAAAACTAAGCACTTTCCGGCAGATTCGATTCTGCTGAAAACTGCTCGGTTTTAACTTTTCGGAGGCAGCGTTGCCAGTGCGTGCAACGCCTGTTGAAAACTCTTCACAGGGATGATCAGAAGCCCATGCGCGTAGCGCTTCGCGTCGCGCGCGTTGTCCCCATCGACCGGCACCAGGAACACGTCGACGTGCGACTTTCGCGCCCCGATCGTCTTTTGCTTGATCCCGCCGATCTGCGTCACCGATCCGTCGGGCTGGATCTCACCCGTCGCGGCGACCTTGTAGCCGTGATCGACGTCGCGGCCCTTCTTCTCCATCAATTCGAGCGCGAAGGCGAGCCCGGCCGACGGGCCGCCCACCTTGCGCAGGTTGAACTTGATCGGGAACGGCAGCTGAACGTGCAGGGCCTGGATCGGCAACACGCCGATGATCGCCCGCTTCGGATCCTGGCTGTCGGCGATCGTTCGGATGGAGAACGCGAGATTTTTACCGCCGCGCTGGACAACGATCTTGATCGTGTCGCCGGGTTTGAGTTGTGCGGATACGGCGGCAAGATTGGTGCGCGTGCGTACCGGCTTCCCGTTTGCCGCGACGATGACGTCGGCGGGACGCAGCACGCCGGCTGCATGTGAGCCCGCAGTCACGGCAACGACGCGGACGCCGTCGGGACGGATGGGCACGCGATAACCGAGCTGGCGCAGGGCGACGACGGAGGCGACCTCCTGGGAGACCTTCATGCTCGCGAGCTCGAGCTGAGTGCGTTCCTGCTCGGAGATTCCCGGCTGCACGATCTGCGTGCGATCGATCAGGTTGGATCCCTCGGGCCGAACGATCGAGACGAGCGACTCGAGTAGTGACGCCGGCCTGAGCAGGACGTCGACGTAGTAGATGCCGCCGCCGCCCTCCTGCGCTTTCGCGCCCGGCACCTGTACGAGGTCGGCGAGCGGATGAGCGTTGTCCGGGATCTCGAGGTATTGGTCGGAACCGCGTGTGACCAGAATGACGACGGTCGCGACCAGCACGATGAACCCAGCCGACGCGAGCCGGAACGGCGACAGCACCCGGCCGAGCAACTAGAACAGGCCCCGCGAGAGTCCGCCGTCCACGACCACTGTTGCCCCGGTCACATAGCGGGCGCGGTCGGAGGCGAGGAAGCACGCGACGTCGCCGAACTCCTGCGGAGTGCCCCAGCGTCCCACCGGAATCGCTTTCAGGTCGGCTTCCGTCGGTCCTTCTGGGTAGAGCTGCGCGAGTCGCGCGGTCTCGATGCGGCCCGGCGCGATGCAGTTCACCGTGACGCCGCGCGGGCCGAGCTCGCGGGAGAGCGTCTTTGCCCAGCCGTGGACACCGGGCCGCACGGCATTGCTGAGCGCGAGATGGTCGGTCGGTTCTTTCGCGGCAAGCGAGGTGAAGATGAGAATTCGACCGCCGGCGCTCTGCACGAGGTAGGGCAGGCAGAGGTCGACGAGGCGCACGGCCGGAAAGAAGAGCAGCTCGACAGCCTCCTCGAGCGACTCGGGGCTGATCGCGATCGCCGGCCCGGGCGGTGGACCGCCGCTGTTCCAGACGAGGATGTCGATGCCGCCGAAAGCCGCGACTGTCTGCCGCACAACGGCCTCGAGATCGCGCGGGTTCGTGACGTCGCCGCGCACGGCGAGAGCGCCGATTCGGTCGGCCTCGCGCTGGAGCACGTCGCGTCTCCGCGCGAACATGGTCACGTTTGCGCCTTCGGCACCCAGCGCCTCGGCCGTCGCCAGGCCGAGCCCGGAAGATGCGCCGCTGACGATCGCGGTCCGGCCTTTGAGACCGAGATCCATGGCTACGAGTCGAGCAGGCCGACGACTTCGCGCACGGCGCCGGCCGACTCGTTCAGCATTGCCTGCTCGTCCTTGCCCAGGTCGAGCTCGTAAATCGCCTCGATGCCACCGGACCCGAGCTTGACCGGCACGCCCATGTAGAGGCCGTCGATGCCGTACTCGCCCTCGAGGTAGGCGGTACAGGGAAGCACGCGCTTCTCGTCGAGCATGATCGAGTCGACCATCTGCGCGGCCGCGGCGCCCGGTGCGTACCAGGCGGACGTTCCGAGCAGCTCGACGAGCTCTCCACCGCCTTTTGCAGTGCGCTGCACCATTGCCTCGATGTCGGCTGCGCCGACCAACTTTTCGAGCGGGACCCCGCCCACCGTGGTCGCGCTGACGACCGGCACCATTTGATCGCCGTGACCTCCAAGGACCATGGCGGTGACGTCCTTGACGGAAGCCTGCGTCTCCCAGGCGATGAAGGTCGAGAAGCGTGCCGTGTCGAGGATCCCTGCCATCCCGAACACTCGCTCCTTCGGCCACCCGGAGACGTTCTTGGCGACGTGACACATTGCGTCGAGTGGGTTGGAGACGACGATGAGAATCGCGTCGGGACTCTTCGCGATCGTCTTCTCGGTCACGTCCTTGACGATCTTCTCGTTCGTGGCGACGAGGTCGTCGCGGCTCATGCCGGGGGAGCGCGGCAGACCTGCCGTGATGACGACGACGTCTGAGCCCGCAGTCTCGTCGTAGCTGTTCGAGCCGGTCACCCGCGGTTCGTACCCGAGCACCGCGCCCATCTGGTTGATGTCGAGTGCTTTGCCCTGCGGCAGGCCTTCCTTGATGTCGACGAGGACGATGTCCGCGTAGTCGTGCGCGGCCAGGACCTGCGCGCAGGTCGCGCCGACGTTCCCTGCACCGACGACGGTCACCTTGCGTCTCACACGCGCACCCCAAGCTTCTCGATGATCGCGTCGGCGACCTGGCTCGTGCCGACGGCGCTCGGATCGGACCGGGTGGGCTTCATGTCATAGGTGACGCTCTTCCCTTCCCGGATGACTTCGGCGATCGCGCGCTCGAGATTGTTCGCAGCGTCCTGCTCGTCGAGGTGTCGGAGCATCAGCATTCCGGAGAGCATCTGCGCCATCGGATTGACCTTGTTCTGGCCCGCGTACTTCGGCGCCGAGCCGTGCGTCGGCTCGAAGATCGCGATGCTCTCGCCGAAGTTCCCGCCGGGAGCGAGCCCGAGCCCGCCGATCATGCCGGCGCAGAGATCGGAGAGGACGTCGCCGTACAGGTTCGGCAGCACGAGCACGTCGTACTCCTCCGGGCGCTGGACGAGCTGCATGCACATGTTGTCCACGATGCGGTCGTTGAACTCGATGTCGTCGTTCTCGGCGGCGACCTCCTGCGCGACACGGAGAAACAAGCCGTCGGAGAACTTCATGATGTTCGCCTTGTGCACCGCCGTGACCTTGCGGCGGCCGTTGCGACGCGCGTAGTCGAAGGCGAACTGCACGATCCGCCGCGTGCCCGTGATAGAGATCGGCTTGATCGAGATGCCGGCGTCGTCGTGCGCAAGGTCGCCGCCGTGCGCCTTGATCCACTCGATCAGCTCGCGCACCTCCTCGGAGCCTTCCTCATACTCGATCCCCGCGTAGAGGTCCTCGGTGTTCTCGCGGACGATGATCAGGTCGACGTCGTCGAAGCGAGTGCGGACGCCGGGATAGGTCTTGCAGGGCCGCACCTGGCCATAGAGATCGAGGCTCTTGCGCAACGCGACGTTGACCGAGCGAAAGCCGCCGCCGACCGGGGTCGTGATCGGGCCCTTGAGCGCGACGCCCGTCTCGCGGATCGCCTCGAGGACTTCGTCCGGGAGCGGATTGCCGCCGTACTTGTCCATCACGTCGGCGCCGGCTTCCCGGACGTCCCAGTCGAACTCGACTCCCGTCGCCTCGAGGACCCGGCGCGTCGCCTCGGTCAACTCGGGCCCGGTGCCGTCTCCGGGAATGAGCGTCACTCTGTGGGCCACGGCGCCGGACTCTATCCGTGGGCGCTAGAGTGCCGCGCCCATGACCCTCGTCGAGGCAGCCGCGAAAGCCGACGAGCTTGCGCAGTCCGGTTCCGAGCGCGAGCTGGCAACGCTGCGCAAGGAGTGGGAGGACGAACTCGAATCTGCGGCCCGGAGTGGCGACTATCGGGAGCGCGCAGTTGCTTATCGGGCGATCGGCCAGTTCCGGTTCCGGCAGAAGCTCGAGCTCCTTCGGCGAGGGCTCGACGACGAGAGCCCGGCGGCGCGCGGGTCAGCGCTCCTCTCAGTGCAGCTCCTGTCGAAGGACAGCCCAGGCGTCGTCAACGCGATCCGGCCGGTGTTGCACACGATCGTGTCCACCGACGCGAATCAAGCCGTGCGCCGTCTCGCGGTCGTCTGTCTCCGGAATGGATCGGCGCAGCGCGAGACGATCCTCCTGCTGACGGGGCTGGCCGAGGACGACGAGCAAGAAGCAGAGCTACGCAACGCAGCCCGCAGCGTTGCGGCCGACCTGAAGAAGCGGGCGGGGCCGACGAAGGCCTAGCTCGTGCAGGCGCGGCAGACGCGCGCCTGAATCGCGCGGCCGCAGCTCGGGCACACGCGGTGCTTACGCTTTCGTTCCAGGGCGCCCTTGCTCAGCCCGGCGACGGTCATCAGGTACCCGATCGCGCAGGTGACGGTGCACAGGGCGACGATGTTCGGATCGAAGTGCATTCTCCCTACTTCGTTTTTCTTCGCGCATGCGGATGCGCTTGGAAATACAACTCCCGACGGCGCCGATCGGATACGTGGGTGTACAGCTCGGTCGTCGCGAGATCCGCATGTCCGAGCATCTCCTGAACCGAACGTAGGTCGGCCCCGCCCTCGAGCAGGTGCGTAGCGAAGGAGTGACGGAGGAGGTGCGGATGGACCCGCCCCGGCTCCAGCCCCGCCTTGGCGGCGAGCTTGCGGAGGATCAAGAAGGCACCGGCGCGCGTGAGGCCGCCGCCCTTCGCGTTGAGGAAGAGCTCCGGACGGTGGCGCACGTCCAGGAACGGGCGCCCTCGTCCCAGGTAACGCCGGAGGGCCTGCGCGGCTTGCCGGCCGATCGGCACGATCCGCTCCTTCGAGCCCTTGCCGATGCAGCGGACGATGCGGGCGTCGAGGTCGACACTCGACTTCTGCAGGCCGACGGCCTCGCTGACCCTCAGGCCCCCGCCGTACAGGAGCTCCACGAGAGCGCGGTCGCGTAGAGCGCGCGGCGTCGTCCCGTTCGCGGCCTCGACGAGGCGCTCAGCCTCCGCCGGGGAAAGCGTGCGCGGCAGTGTGCGTCGACGTCGCGGGAGGTCGAGCTCCGCGGCGGGATTGTCGGTGCGTGCGCCGAGCAGCGCCTGGTGGCGGAAGAAGGAGCGGATCGCGGCGACCCGCCGCGCGATCGTCGAGGGAGACAGACCGGCGGCGCGCAGCTCAGCGAGGTACTGCTCGAGTTGCTCCGTTGTGATCCGGCCGACGGGCCGGTCGAGCCAGGCTGCCAGTGCGGAAAGGTCGCGGCGATAAGCGTCCACCGTCTTCGGCGCGCGGCGAGTCGCGAGCAGCGCGAGAAAGCCTTCGACTTCGGGATCGACCGCAGAAGGTTCCACCGCGCCGGTTTCGTGGCGAGCGCCGAATCGCCTGCCAGAAGCCGTTTCGGGCGCAGGGGCATTCGAACGAGATCGCGGCCATTCTTGCGCCGTTTTCCCGCCTTGAACGCTGAAACGATGAATGAAACTGTCGCCGACCGCCAGGTCTGTGGAAGAAAAGTCACACTTCCGCTACAGAGGACCTGTCCACGCGCGGTGAAAGGACAGCTCCGTGGTGGCCATGCCGGGGACGGTCCCCGACATGTCCCGACGCGCTTCGCATTTAGGAGCGCGGATGCGCCTTGTCGTAGACACGGCGCAGGCGGCGGCCGTCGACATGGCTGTACAGCTGCGTGGTCGAGAGGGAGCTGTGGCCGAGGAGGTCCTGGATCGTGCGCAGGTCGGCGCCCCCCTCCAGTAGGTGCGTTGCGAACGCATGGCGCAACCGATGCGGGTGCGCGAACACGCGGCGCACGGTCGACGTGTCCAGCCGCTTCCCTCGCGTCGAGAGGAACAACGCGTTCTCGGCACCTGCCGCAAGCTGGGGGCGCGCTTCATGCAGGTACCGCGCGACCATGTGCCCCGCTTCTTCGCCAAGTGGGACGATTCGTTCCTTCCCGCCCTTGCCGCGCACGTGCAGCTGCTCGCGGTCGAAGTCCACGTCGGCGAGATCGAGGCCGACCGCCTCTGCGCTGCGCAGCCCTGCCGAATAGACGAGCTCGACAAGGGCGCGATTGCGCAACGGCAGCGGCCCGTCGCCCACCAGCGCCTCCAAGGCGGCCTCGACCTCTGCCGTCTTCGGCGTGTCGGGAAGCAGCTTCGGGCGCCGCGGCGCCAGAGAGATGTCCGGCACGTTCGTCGGCCCGAGCGTGAAGCGGAGGAAGCTGCGGATGGCCGCGACCTTTCGCGCGATCGTCGCCGGGGCAAGCTTCCGCGGCCGTGCGCGCCCGAGTTCGGCCGCGTAGTCCGTGAGCACCCTCACGTCCACCTTCTCGACGCTGAGGTTGCGTCGTTGTAGCCAACTCGCGAACTCCTCGACGTCGTGGCGATAGGAACGCCGGGTCCCCTCGCCCAGCCCGGGTGAGTTGAGGAAGCGTTCGATCGCCTGCATCGTCTTCATGCAGAGCCATTCGCGGCCCAGCTAGCATCGCCTCCCCATGGCTTCACGTCTCGAACGCCTAGCCGACTTGCTCGTCAACTTCGGCGCCAATGTGCAGAAGGGCCAGATCCTCGATGTCGGCTCGGGGCTCGGGAAAGAAGAGCTCACACGCGCGATCACGGCGAGCGCGTACAAGCGCGGCGCGAAATTCGTCGACGTTCACTACTGGGATCCGCATCTGAAGCGGGAGCGGGTGCTGTATGCCCCCGACGAGGTGCTGGACTTCATCCCGCCCTGGTACGGCGAACGAGCACTGCAGCTCGGCGAGGAACGCGGCGCGACGATCTCCCTCAGCGGTCCGATCGAGCCTCACCTCTTCGACGATCTGGATCCGGAGCGGCTCGGCCGCGACGTCTATCCGCGTGTGAAGGAATGGGTGACGGTCATCAACGAGCGCACGGTCAACTGGTGCGTGGCGCCGGGGCCGTCCGACAAGTGGGCGCAGCTCGTCTTTCCTGACCTCGAGCCGCAGGCGGCGCTCGAGAAGCTCTGGGATCAGGTGATTCACATCTGCCGCCTGGACGAAGACGATCCCGAGGCTGCCTGGCGGGAGCGAAGCGGCGTCCTGAAAGGGGTCGCGCAGCGGCTCACCGAACGTCACTTCGACGCGATCCACCTCGAAGGGCCGGGTACCGACCTCACGGTCGGGCTGCTGCCGGCCTCGCACTGGATCGGCGGGGGAGACGCGACAATCGACGGGATTCCGCACATGGCCAACCTCCCCACCGAGGAGGTCTTCACCTCGCCCGATCCGGAACGCACTGAGGGAATCGTTCGCGCGACGAAGCCGCTAACCACGCAAGGCCGGATCATCAACGAGCTGACGGTTCGCTTCGAGGCAGGCCGCGCCGTGCAGATCGAAGCGGACTCCGGCGCCGAAACGCTACGCGCAATGGTCGAACAGGACGACGGGGGCGCGCGGTTGGGCGAGCTCGCGCTCGTCGACAAAGAGGGGCGCATCGGCCCTCTCGACACGGTCTTCTATGACACGCTCCTCGACGAGAACGCGGCGAGCCACATTGCACTCGGCTCGGCCTACGACTCGGCGGTCGGCGATGAGGATCGGACGCGACTGAACCGCTCTTCCATCCACATCGACTTCATGATCGGGTCGTCCGACGTGGACGTGACGGGGATCACGCGCGAGGGAGAGCGCGTTCCCGTGCTGCGCGATTCAACCTGGCAGATCTAGGGGCGGCGGCTGAGGCAGATCCGGTAGCGGGACCGGCAGCTCGGGAACGGCGGGAACCGCGGGAACTGTCACGACGATTTCATCCGGTGGCGGGACCGCGGGCAGCGGCACTGCCACGGGAGCGGTCGAAGAACCACTCGCGCTCGACGAGCCGGATTCCGTCACGCGTGGACGAGCCGGTGTCGGCGGGCTCGCAACGCCAGATTGCGAGGTCGGCGTCCCCTTCGACCCGCCCGCTGAACCGGGTCGATGCGGTCGCACCCGGGAACCGGTCCGTCCCGGCTCCGGCGAAGCCTGCGGCAGCCTCTGCGCGGAGCCGGAGACGATGTCGGCGCGCCCAGGAATCAGCACGACCGACGCACGCCGATCGGGGCCGCCGACGTCGGGAGCCGAGGGGGAGGCCGAGCCGACGCCGAACAGCACGATCGCGCTGTACAGGACCGCAGAGCCAGCGGTTGCTGAGAGGCCAAGCCTCATTTGGCCGCCGGGATTACGCTTTGCGAGTCCCATTAACCCCTTATCGGGGTAGTCCACACGGCCTATAACCCTCGTGCGAGGGAACTGTTACTAGGGACAGCGGCTCAGCTGACTGCAGCGACGATCTCGGCGGAGAGACTGCCGAACATACCGAGGAACTCGGCGCGCTCTGCCTTCAGCCGTGCCACCTGTGCGCGGTACTCGTCGGTCCGGCCCGTGCGCTCGTAGAGCTTGCGCGGCTGGAGCACTTCGGCGTCGTCGATGCCGGGAACGGACGATGCCACGAGATAACCGAAGTCGGGATCGCGCTCCCACTCGATCGTCCCTTCGGCGATGCCCTTCACGATCGCGGACGAGTGCTTGATGCGCACCTTCTTCGAGCGCTCGTCCTCTTCGGGGCCGCCCACGCGGCCGGTGTTCATGAGATACACCTCGAGCGGGTGTTCCTCGAGCAAGTCGAGGAAGCGGTTCCCCTGCAGGTCGTGCAGCATGGGGAAGAACGGGTTCGTTCCCGGCACCCGCAGCGACTTGCCGGCCTCGTCCGCGCCGCCGGCCGCGGTGCCCTTCGTCTCGCCGAGCATGAAATAGGCCGCTGCCTGTGGCCCTTCGAGCTTGGCCACCGCCGGGATGACGTTCTCGTTGCGGTTCAGGATCAGCAGGAAATGCGCATCCTCGATCTCGCGATCGGCCGCCGACTCGATCACGCCGAACGGGAACGTCGCACGACCGTTTTGGGTATAGCTCTCGTCGTAGAAATCGACCTCGTCGCCCTTCTGCGAGACGTTCTCGAGGTACGAGTTCGGCTGCGTGACCGCGCCGTAGATCGTGGGCTCGTCCTCCGGATTGAGCCCGTAGGTCTTTGCGAAGCAACCGTTCTCGGTCACATAGACGCGACCGTCCGCCATCCACGCCACGAAGTCGTCCTGGACCGGGAGCGAGCCGTTCTGCTTCGTGAACGTCGTCGTTGTCTTGCCCGTCCCCGAGAGGCCGACGGTCAGGCAGACTTTGTCGCCGTCAGCCGTCGGGATGACCTTGCAGCCGGCGTGAAGCGGGAGGCCGCCGCGGTCGTAGACGAGCTTGTTCCACATCCGCAGCCCGCCCTTCTTCGACTCGCCGAAGTAATCCGAGTTGAAGACGCGCGTCACGCCTTGCTCGAGGTCGACCAGAATCAGCCGGTCGTCCGGAAACCCGTTCGCCTTCAGGTTCGGCGTGTAGATCACGGTCAGTTCGGGCTCGAAGTCCTCCTCGGGCGGGCCGAAGTAGAGCTGCTGCTGCATGCCGGCGATGTTCGCGTTCGCCGCTTCGACATAGAGACGGGTGGGAGTTCGGAACTCGGGGTCAGTGCCGATGTAGCCGTCGATCACGACCATCTCTTGGTCGGCGATGTACTCGTCCTGCCGTACGGCCCACTTGGCCGCGTCGTCCGTCGACAGCGCCTGGTTTTGTCCGTCCGGCTCGTCCGTGACGAGGAACGTGGAACGCTTGGAGCGCGCGAGCACCTTGGTCTGCACGTTCAGGTTCCCGTACTTCGTCGGACGCGCGGTCGGCATCTTCGCTGTGAGCTCCTTGACTTCCTCAGGGCTCGGGTTCTCGATCACCCGCTTCGCCTGCGGCAGTCGGAACAGCATCTTCGCCACGCTGGTCAGCTCCTTTTCGACGGCTAGGACTCGGGGATCTTACCCGGGCAGCGAGATTAGACCCGGGGCGGGCTAATCCGGCAGGTCGTCGTACTGGGTTTCTTCCGGTACGCCGCGCGCGCCGCGCACTAGCACCGGCGAACGCGTCGCTTCATTAGTCGTCCGTTGGCGCGGCTGTAGCCCGCCGTGAGTGCACCCCCAGACGCTCGAGCCGAATGCGCAACGGCTCAAGCGAAGGGAGGTGACTCAAATGTCGAAGACGAAGAAGCTGATCGCCTCAGCACTGACGATCGTCTCGCTCGCCGCCGTGCCGTCGACGAGCATCGTCCTCAGCGGCTCGGGCGAGGCAGTGCAGCTGGCCTGCGGAGGTAACAGCACCGGTTGCGTGTAGTGGATCTGCGCCAGGAGAGGAAGAGTCCCGCCTCGGGGCTCTTCCTCATTCTGGAACGGCGCCCTCGAGCAGCATCGCCTTCGCTCGTTCGGCTGAGACGACGTTGCCCTTCTGCTCGTACAGCCCGAGTGCCCCGCGAATGTTCTCGAGCGCCCTCTCTTCGCTGCCCTGTACATGGAGAATTTCCGCCAAAGCGAGCAGCGAGTCCCCATGACGGTTGAGCGCATCTGTGCGAGCCACGAGGTCAACCGCTTCCCGGGCGAGCTGTTCCGCTTCGTCGACCGCGCCTAGGCGCGCCAGAACCTTCGCTTGGACATAGCGCCACGCGAAGGCTGCGTCGAGGTCGTCGCTTCCTGCCGATTCGCGCGCAAGGCGGATCCAGGTTTCGGCTTCTTCGTAGCGTCCCTGTTCACAGATTGCGTCTCCCAGTTCTGCAGCTCGCGTTGCGAGGACCGCGGTCTGCTCTTCTCGCTGCAGTGCAGCGCAGGCCTTCCTAAGTGCCTCTTCAGCGAGCTCAGGAGCCCCGGCGAACATCTCGATGGCGCCGCCAACTCGGAGGTAGGTATCGCTAGCGAGCCCCAGTTGCTCGTAGCGGTTAATGGCTTGATCGACCAAATCGCGTGCGTCTGAAAAGCGTCCACGCATTCCCTCGAGGCCGCCGAGCCACGTGAGGAGATTCGCTTCGCTGGCGCGGTCGCCGTCATGCTCGAGGAGAAGTGCTTCGCAACGCGCGATCGCGCTGGTGACCTCGTGCGGGCCGAGATACATGGCGCAGGCCAAATCCCCGAGGCTGGTCGAGGGTGACCAGCCTGCGCGCCTGTAGTGGTGGGACGCGCGTGCAGCGGCTTCTTCCCAAGCCCCGTATTCACAGTAGAAGCCGCCCCTCACATGGCCGATGGACAGCCACGCTCTCCCTAGTGCTCGATCGTCATTCTCGGCTTCGAGCTTGGGGATCGCGCCAGATGCAACCTCCAGGAGCTCCCCGGCACGGTCGGGCTCGCTGAGCGAGCGCAGAAAGGCCAGCTCGATCTTGGCACGGAGCCGGAGGCGCTCTTCGGTGGCCTCGGACGCTCTGACAAGAACTTCTTCTGCGCGAGCCACGTCACCGCGCACGCGAAGTGCCGTGCCCAGCTCGCACGCGAGCTCGGCGGCTGTGGGGACGAGGTCGACGGCGCGGGAGAGCAGGTTCACAGCCGCCGGCGCGTCCGCGCGTTTCCAGGCGCGAATGCCCGCTCGGCCGAGCCGCTCACTTCCGGCGGCAGCGAGATCGTGTGCGTGTTCGTCTTCGCGTTGAAGCTCTCTCAGGTAGCGGTATGCCTGCTCGAAGTGGTAGCCCACGAGCTCGTCCGTCCCATCGCGGCGATCGAGGCCTTTGCCCGCCAACTCGTGCAGCTCGGCGCGCTCCGCTTTAGGAATACCGCGATACGCGACGTCGCGCACCAGCACATGGTGGAAGCGGAAGATGTCCTGCACCGGGCGCACCAGACCTCGTTCGGTGAGGCTCACGAGCTGTCGACCGACGTCGTCGCCGGACGACAGGTCGTCCAGCTCGGTGCGCGTAAAATGACGGCCGACTACTGCGGCTCGGCGGACGACTCGGAGCTCTCGGGGATCGAGGCGGTCAAGACGGCTGGCGAGCAGCGCTTCCACGGTCACCGGTGTCTTGTCGAGCGCGAGCTCCGGTGCTTCTTGCACGAGTGCAAGCAGTTGCTCGGCGAACAGAGGATTGCCGCCCGATTGCTCGATGATCCGCTCCTGAACCTCCGGGTCGACCGGACTG
>DASWGR010000057.1:0-11924 GCA_036393535.1 Gaiellaceae bacterium
GCGCTAAAACCGCCGCCGTACCCCGCAAGCCGGCTTCCAAGCGCGCCTCGGCGTCGAAACCGTCCACGAACCGACCGCCTACCACGAGATCACCGGCCGAGCCGAAACCCACCCCGCGGAGCAAAGCGGATAAGCATGAGCGAAGCTTTCGCGTAGGAGCCGAAGGCCCGACGGCGAAGCACCTCGCATGGCGCGACGCCGCAAGAAGCGCACGCTCAAGCCGCGCCTGCCCGCGCGCGTCCGCACGAAGCGGCGCAAGGGGAAGGCGAAGAACCAGCAGCATCCCGAGCTGATCGGCCTCGGGCTCGTCGCGCTGGGCGCCTTTCTCGCTTCGATCCTGTACCTCGGGTGGGGCGGAGGCATGGTCGGGGGCTGGATCACCGACGGCTTCACGGCGGCGATCGGGGCAGGCACGTACGTCGCGCCGGTGGCCTTCGTCGTCGTCGGCGCTCTGATGGTGGCGCGGAGCGCGCTCGTCGACGTGAGCCCGTTCCGAACCGGTCTGGCGGTGACGAGCTTCGGTCTCCTCGCGGCGCTGGGCTCGAGTCACGGGGGTGCGGTCGGCCGCGGGCTGCAGGGAATCTTCGGGATGCTCGTCGGCGTGACCGGGACGACGATCATCGGCATCCTCGCGCTGGTGGTCGGGGCGCTCCTGCTCTCCGGCGCTTCGGCCGGCGCGGTGGTCCGCCGCTCGGGGCACGCCGTCCGGCGTGCGCACAGCCGGGCTCGGCGTGCGCGACCCCTCGAGCACGTCGAGCCCGCGCCGGTCATTCCACTGCGGGCGCTCGAGCCGCCGGTCGATGTCGTTCATGACTTTCCCGACGTCGTCGGTGACTCGCAACCTCGTCTGCTCGTCGACCCGGTGTCCACGAAGGATCCGGATCAGCCGAGCCTCTTCGACGTCGGCCTGGTCGAGACCCACGAGGAGTATCAGCTTCCCGACCGCGGCATCCTCCGCCGCTCGGCGGCTGCGAACGAGGTCTCCGGCGACGTCGCGGAGAGGACCGCCGCAGCGCTCGTCCAGACGCTCAAGCACTTCGGGATCGACGCGACGATCGTGGGTCAGATCTCCGGTCCCCGGGTGACGCGTTACGAGCTGCAGCTCGCGCCCGGGACGAAGGTGTCGAAGGTGGCTGCACTGAAAGACGACCTCTCGTACGCACTTGCGACCACGGAGATCCGCATCCTCGCGCCGATCCCCGGGAAGCAGGCGGTCGGCGTCGAGATTCCCAATCTGTCGCCGAATCTCGTCACGCTCGGCGACATCTTCGACGACCTGCCCGCGACGGCGAGTCCGCTCGCTGTGTGGCTCGGCAAGGACATCTCGGGCACCGCCGTCTGGACGGATCTTGCGCGGATGCCGCACCTGTTGATCGCCGGCACCACCGGCTCCGGCAAGTCAGGCTGCATCAACACGATGCTGACCTCGGTGCTGCTGCGCTCGACGCCGGACGAGGTGCGCATGATCCTCATCGACCCGAAACGGATCGAGCTCGGGTTCTACGAGACCATCCCGCACCTGCTCACGCCGGTCGTGTCGAGCCCGAAGCAGGCGTCCGCCGCACTCACGAATGTCGTCGCGGAGATGGAGCGCCGCTACGAGAAGCTCTCCATCCTGCGGGCGCGGAACCTTCCCGAGGCGAACCGCACCCTCAGGCAGCGCGGTGAACAATCGCTCCCGTATCTGCTCGTCGTGATCGACGAGCTCGCCGATCTGATGATGACAACGCCGCAGACGGTGGAGGACGCCGTCATTCGCCTCGCCCAGAAGTCTCGCGCGGTAGGCATCCACCTCGTGCTCGCGACGCAGCGCCCGTCCGTTGACGTGATCACCGGGATGATCAAGGCCAACGTCCCGTCTCGCATCGCCTTCGCGGTTTCGTCACAGACCGACTCTCGAGTCATTCTCGACACCGCAGGCGCGGAAAGCCTCCTCGGCCAGGGCGACATGCTCTTTAAGCCGCTAGGAACCTCACGCCTACAGCGCGTGCAGGGCGCGTATGTGTCGGAGGAAGAGATCGCGCTCGTCGTCAGCCAGTGTGGCAACCAGCGCGAGCAGGAGCTAGACGAGTCGTTGCTCGAGCTGCCCGAGCCCTTCGCCGAAGATGTGGACGGCGACGACGGCGAGTTCGATCCGGACGAGGATGCGTTGCTCGAGAAGGCGATCGACATCGTCGTCCAGACGCAGACCGCTTCGGTCTCACTCCTGCAGCGGCGCCTTCGCGTCGGCTACACGAGAGCGGGCCGCCTGATCGACATGCTCGAGCGGCGCGGGATCATCTCGGGGTACGAGGGCTCGAAGCCCCGCCGAGTGCTCGTGGAGAACACCGAGCAGATCGTCGGCTGAACCCTCGACCTAGTTTCGCGCCAGCCGAAGAGCCTCGAGGCCCCAGATGACGAACGCGCCGGTTCGTTTCGGTTCTTCGGCGAGCCGAAAGTCCGGCCACGAGCGGCGGAGCGCCTCGAGGCTCGCCTCGAGCTCGATCCGGGCGAGCGGTGCCCCGATGCAGACGTGGATGCCTCCGCCGAAGCCGATGTGCTGCACCGCGTTCTCGCGCGCGACGTCGAACTCGTCGGGTCCCTCGAACACACGCGGGTCCCTGTTGGCGGCGCCGAAGAGCAGCGCGATCTTCGCTCCGCGCGGGATCGACACGTCGCCCACCGCGAAGTCTTCCGTCAGCACCCAGCGCTCGAACAGCTGCAAGGGCGGGTCGAATCTGATCATCTCCTCACCGGCCGCGGCCGCAGGTACGGAGCCGTCGACGACGCGCTGCCACTGATCCGGATGCCGCGCGAACGCGCGCATCCCGTTCCCGAGCGTGTTGACCGACGCCTCGTGGCCCGCGTTGAGCAGCACGATCACGGTGCTGACGATCTCGTCGTCCGAAAGGCGGCCGCCGTCGACCCGTGCCTGGACGAGCGCGGTGACCATGTCGTCGCGCGGGTTCGCCCGACGTTCCCCGATCAGCTTGTGAACGTACTCCTGAAACTCTGCAGCCGCCTCATTTGCAGCCTGCGCGGCCTCGAGTGGGACCTCGAACTCGTACATCTTCACCATGCGGTGCGACCAGTCGAGCAGGTCACGGTGACGGTCGAGCGGCACGCCGAGCATGCGACAGATGACCGCGATCGAATACGGCTGCGCGTAGTCGTAAAGCAGCTCCATCTCGCCCGCTTCGGCGAGCGGCTCGAGCAGCTCGCGCGCGAGAGCGTGGGCGGGCTCACGAAGCGCCTCGACGCTTCGCGGCGTGAACGCGGCCGCGACGAGCTTCCTCAGGCGCGTGTGGTCCGGTGGCTCGAGCCAGAGGAGGCTCCAGCGCTCCGAGTCCCAGAACGCCTGCCAGCGCGGGTCCAGCGGCGGCACGCCGATCACTTCCGGCGCAAACACATGCCGAAAATTGCGTCCGAGGCGCTTGTCGCGCAAGCAGCTGCGAACCTCCTCGTGCCTGGTGACGAACCAGCGCTCCCGGCCGGCGTCGTAGAACAGCGGGGCACGCTCGCGGAGGCGGTTCAGCACCGGATACGGATCCGCCAGGAACTCGGGATCCGAGGGGTCGAACCCGACTGCTTCGCTCAGGGCCACGCCCTAACCATAGGGTGCCGTCTGCCGTCTTAGAGATGAAAGCGGGGGCGGCAGGCAGTAGCATCGCCCCTGATGAATAGGTGGGTCTCGAGGAGGAGGAGAATCTTTTGAAGAAGCATCGAATGCTGCCGTTTGGCCTGGCAGGCCTCATTGCCGTGGTGCTCACGGCCGTGGGTTTTGTGGCCAGCGGCACTGCGGCACCCCAGGCGGCGTTCAAGGCAGGGCTCGTCAGTGACGTCGGCCGTTTCAACGACAAAGGCTTCAACCAGAACCAGCTGACCGGAATGAAGCGGGCGGCCAAGGTCCTGAAGATCCAGTACCGCGCGGTGGAGTCCCGGTCCGCAGGCGACTACTTGCCGAACATGGCCTCGCTGGCGCGAAGTGGCTACAACATCGTCATCTCCGCGGGCTTCCTGCTGTCGGATGCGACGGAGGACGTGGCCGATCAGTTCCCGAACACGAAGTTCGCGATCACTGATCAGGGGGTCGCCGCGTTCAAGAGGAAGCACACGAACATCGAGGGCCTGACGTACGCCACGCAGGAGAACAGCTACCTCGTCGGCTGTCTGGCCGCCAAGGTCGCTGCGAGGGGCGGGAGCAAGAACATCAGCGCGGTGGGAGGCATCAAGATCCCGCCGGTCGACACGTTCCTCGCCGGCTACAGGGCAGGGGCCCAGAAGTGCGTCCCGGGCACGACGGTCCAGATCGGTTACTCGCAGGACTTCATCGATCAGGCGAAGTGCAAGAGTGTTGCCCAGAACCAGCTCGACGCCGGTTCGCAGGTGGTCTTCAACGTCGCTGGTCCATGCGGCCTCGGTGCCCTCGACGCCGCTAAGGAGGCCGGCCGTTGGGGCGTGGGCGTCGACGTCGACCAGGCGTTCCTCGGCAACTACATCCTCACGAGCGCCGTGAAGAGGGTGGATGTCGGCATCTTCCTCGCAGTCAAGGGAGCGAAGACCGGCAAGGGCTTCAAGCGCGGCGGCGACCTGGTCTTCAACCTGAAGAACCAGGGCGTGTCGCTCGGCAAGATCAGCGCAAAGGCCAAGATTCCGAAGGCCTGGCTGACTCAGATTAACAAGCTCAAGGTCCAGATCATCGCTGGCAAGATCAAGCCGCCGAAGAGCGTCGGGTAACGACCAATAACAACGGTTGGATGGAAGAGCGGGCTCTCGGGCCCGCTCTTTCATTTCCCGCTTAGAATCGCGCCCTGATGGACGAACCCCCCGTCCTCGAGCTCCGCGGAATCACGAAAGAGTTCCCCGGCGTGCTCGCGAACGACCACGTCGACTTCGACCTGCGGCGCAGCGAGGTGCACGCCTTGCTCGGCGAGAACGGCGCCGGCAAGTCAACCTTGATGAGCATCCTCTACGGGCTCTACACCCCCGACTCGGGCGAGATCCTCATGAACGGAAAGCCCGTGGCGATCAACTCGCCGAAGGACGCAATCGAGCTCGGGATCGGAATGGTGCACCAGCACTTCATGCTCATCCCGGTCATGACGGTCACGGAGAACATTGTGCTAGCGCAGGAGCCGAGGCATGCCGGCGTGCTCCTCGACTACGACACAGCGGCCGACCGAGTTCGGGAGCTCTCCACGTCGTTCGGCCTCGCCGTGGATCCGAATGCGCGCATCCAGAAGATCACTGTCGGCCAGCAGCAGCGAGTGGAAATCCTGAAGGCGCTCTATCGCGGCGCAGAGATTCTCATCCTCGACGAGCCGACGGCGGTGCTGACGCCCCAGGAGGCGCGCGAGCTGTTCGAGATCATCGAAGGTCTGAAGGCGCAGGGAAAGTCGATCGTCTTCATCAGCCACAAGCTCAACGAGGTGCTCGAGGTCGCCGACCGCATCACCGTGCTCCGCCGCGGCAAGCGGGTCGAGACGATCCCGCGGGACGGCGCGACCGAGGCGGGACTGGCACGGTCGATGGTCGGACGCGAAGTGCTGCTCCGCGTCGACAAGAAACCGGCGGAGCCCGGTGAGCCGCTCCTGAAGGTCGCGGATCTCTCCGTCCGCGACGACCGCGGCCTGGAGGCGGTGCGCGGCGTGACTTTCGACGTGAGAGCGGGGGAGATCGTCGGCATCGCGGGCGTCGACGGCAACGGCCAGAGCGAGCTCATCGATGCTCTGACCGGTCTGCGCAAGGCCGCCGGCGGCCAGATGACCGTGGGCGGCAAAAACCTGACCCACGCGTCCGCGCGCCAAGCAATCGATGCAGGCATGGGCCACATTCCCGAGGACCGGCAGAGGCGTGGTCTCGTCCTCGACTTCAACCTGGCCGAGAACCTCGCGCTCCACGACTACGGCAAGGAGCCGTTCTCGCGCTTCGGTTGGCTGAACCCGCGTCGCTGGCTGCGCTGGGCCGCCGGCTTGCTCAAGGAGTTCGACGTCCGCGGCGGCGGGCCAACGACCCGCGGCGGCTCTTTGTCCGGTGGCAACCAGCAGAAGGTCGTCGTCGCACGGGAGGTCTCGCGCGACCCGAGCGTCCTGATCGCGGCACAGCCGACTCGCGGTCTCGACGTCGGCGCGATCGAGTTCGTGCACCGCCGTCTGGTCGAGCAGCGCGATGCCGGAAAGGCGGTGCTGCTCGTCTCGCTCGAGCTCGAGGAGATCCTGTCGCTCTCGGACCGGATCCTCGTGCTGTACGAGGGACGCATCGCGGCCGAGTTCCCACCGGACGTCAGTGAAGAGGAAGTGGGGGTCGCGATGCTTGGCGGCAGGCGCCAGGAGACAGCCGCGTGAGCGAGCCCGAGTCCCAGGCCCCGCTCGACACCGATCCGGAGGGATACGCGCCCAGCGTCGCGCGGCGGATGGCGTTCTACCAGCGCGCCGGCGGCATCGTCACACCGATCATGACCGCGGTGGTCGCATTCCTGATGGGCGGGATCGTCGTCCTCTCCACCGGCCACAACCCCTGGCGCACGTACAAGGCGATCTTCGAAGGATCCGGCCTCAACTGGTTCTTCCACGTCGGCAACCACTCGATCCACGTCCCGCTCACGCACACGCACGTGTGGTTCTTGTGGGACACGAACACGAATCACACGGCTGCCTACAACCTGACGCAGACGCTGCTGACGACGACGCCGCTGATCCTCACCGGGCTCGCGGTCGCCTTCGCGTTCCGCTGTGGCCTCTTCAACATCGGCGGCCAGGGTCAGTACCTCATGGGCACGATCGTTGGCGTCTACATCGGTTCGCGGTTCACCGACATGGCCCATCTGCCGCACGTCCTCTTCGCAATCACCTGCGCTGCGCTCGCCGGCGCGCTCTGGGGCGCGATCGCCGGCTTCCTGAAGGCGACGGTGGGCGCCCACGAGGTGATCACGACGATCATGCTGAACTGGATCGCGTACTGGGGCGGGAGCTACTTATTCGGACGTGACGGCCCGCTGCAGAACCACTTCAACAAAGCGGTCCCGATCTCGGATGACATCGTCGACAACGCGAAGCTGCCGACGCTGTGGGGTAACCCGCACCTCCAAGCACTGCATTTCGGCATCTTCATTGCACTCGGAGCGCTGATCGCCTTCTACCTCATCCTCAACCGGACGACGCTCGGCTACGAGGTCCGCGCCGTCGGCTTCAATCCGGAGGCAGCGCGTTACGGCGGGATCAGCGTCGCGCGCAATTTCATCCTCGCGATGGCGATCTCCGGCCTCTTCGCGGGTCTCGCCGGCGGTATCGACATCCTCGGCTGGCAGTTCCGGCTCGGCGTGCTCGACGTCCAGGTGTCGAACATCGGCTTCATCGGCATCGCGGTCGCGCTGCTCGGGCGCAACACCGCGGTCGGGGTCGGCCTGGCCGCCCTGCTGTTCGGCGGGCTACTGACCGGTACGTCTACGCGCAGCCTCGACCCCGAGGTCTTTCCCCCGCAATTGGCGGGGAACCTTGCGCTGATGATCCAGGCGCTGGTTCTGCTCTTCGTGGGCGCGGATCTGTTGATCCTCTACATCTGGCAGGTGCGACGGAAGCTACGGCTGCCGGGCGCCGCCGGGGCGGCGAAAGGTTCCGCATGAACGCGGTCCCCGCACAGCCACCGTGGCTTCCGACCACGCGGCAGATCGCGATCGGCGGGATCGTGCTCGGCCTCTTTGCTTTCTGGTTGACGATTCCACCCGTCAGCGCGCGCAGCCCATGGTGGCCGGTGCTCGTGGGCCTCTGCGCGATCGCCGCAGGGATCTGGGCAGTCACGCGCGATGTCAGGCGGCCTGGCTGGGGCGCTGTCGCGGCGGGCCTCGTCGGCATCACGCTCGGACTGCTCTCAACCCGCGCGAACGTCAGCAACCTCGACCAGGTCGTCGTCTGGTCGGCGTTGTTGTCGTCGACACTCGTCTGGGCGACTCCGCTGACCTTCGCCGCGATCGGCGGCATGTTCAGCGAGCGGAGCGGCGTCGTGAACATCGGCCTCGAGGGGATGATGCTCTCCGGCGCCTTCTTCGGGGCGCTCGGCGCAGACAAGTTCAACTCGTGGGAGCTGGGGCTCGTCTCCGCGGCGATCGCAGGCGGCGGCTTCGCGCTCGTGCACGCGGTCATGGCGATCCACTTACGCGCTGATCAGATCGTCAGCGGCACGGCGATCAACTTTCTCGCACTCGGTGTCACCGGCTACTTCTTCATCCAGATCTACGGCGAGAACGGCACACCAGGGAACCTCCCGCGGATTCCCGACGTGAACATCAATTCCCTCGGGGCGGTGTTCGGTCATCTGAACCTGATGATCTGGCTCTCGTTCGCGCTGCTGATCGCGGCTCACATCACGCTCTTCAAGACGCCGATCGGGCTGCGCATCCGCTCCGTCGGCGAGCACCCCCGTGCCGCGGACACCGTCGGCATCTCCGTGTACGGAACGCGTTATGCGGCCGTCGTCCTCTCGGGAATGCTGGCCGCGCTCGGCGGCGCGTATCTCTCGATCGGCTATCTCGGCTCGTTCAGCGAGAACATGACCGCCGGTCGCGGCTTCATCGCCCTCGCGGCGGTCATCTTCGGCAACTGGCGCCCGTTCGGGGCATTCGCCGCCGCACTGCTCTTCGGGGCCTCGACGGCGCTCTCGTTCCGCCTCGCCCAGCCGTGGGGGAACGCGTCCGTCCTCTTTCAGGCGCTGCCTTACGTCCTGACCCTGATCGCAGTCGCCGGCGTCATCGGCCGGTCGGTCCCACCCGCGGCGGCTGGCCGTCCCTACGTCAAGCAGTAGACGCAGGGCCTGGGCGGCGCTCGTCGTCGGCCTCGCCGCGCTTTTGACGCTTCCCGCCGCGATCGAGGTTTCGCGCCGGTCCAAGCGCATCGGCCTGCTGGACGCCGGCTACGCAGCGATACCCATCGCCTTCGTGTTGGGGTTGGTCGCTCTCGCGATGGCACGACGGGCGAGGAAGAATCTGAAGTGGCTGCAGGTGCGGGAGGGGGGAACAGGCATCGCGACGGTTGCGGTCGTGGTCGGAGCGGTCGCTTTCTGCCTGGCGGTGGCGGCCGCACTTTCCGTCGGTTTCTACGGTCTGGTGGTCGTCTACCAGCATTCCCGCTGAGGCTCTACCAACATTCGTAGGGAGTCCCTAGTATGGGACGGCCGCCGTGTTCGAAATCGGTAACAGCCTCCGCGAGGCGCGCCTGCGCCAAGGCCTCGACTTTCCCGAGATCGAGCAGGGAACGAAGATTCGAGGGAAATACCTGCGCGCCCTAGAGGACGAGCAGTTCGACGTCCTGCCTGCGCAAACGTACGTCAAGGGCTTCCTACGCTCCTATGCCGAATATCTCGGTCTCGACGGGCAGCTCTACGTCGACGAGTACAACTCCCGCTTCGTCGTCGGGGAGGAGGAGCCGCAGTCCCGCCCTAGACGCTCCGCCCCGCCGTCGCGGGGAGTGCAGGTTCAGTCGCGCGTCGTCTTGCTGACGCTCCTCGGCATTGTTTCGGTGACCGCGCTCGTGATCGTCGCGTGGACACGCGGGGAGCCGCAGCAGGTCACGCCGGTCGGCCTTGGATCCCCGAAGGCGGCGACGCACCAGACTCCGGCGGTGCCTGCCGCGACACCGTCGGTGCGGCTACTCGTGAAGGCGTCGCGCGGTCCCTGCTGGCTGCAGGTGCACAAGACTTCCGCGACCGGGCCCATCCTCTTCCAGGGAACGCTCGATCAGGGACAGAAGCAGCTCTTCTCGGCACGGAAGCTGTGGATCACGCTCGACCGGCCGGAGAACCTCGTCACCGTGCTGAACGGGCGGACTCGCCTCCTGCCTGTCGGCGGCGTGAAGACGCTGATCGTGACGCCGCGCGGCATTCGCCCGGCCGTGTGACCGCGCGTCCCCGCGGTTTCATCGTCGTCACCGGCAGCGAGCTCGTCCGCGGCGACCGGCGCGACCTGAATGGGCCGTTTCTGGCTGCGGAACTGCTGCGGCACGGCGTCGAGCCGGTTCGGATCTCGATCGTGGGCGACCGGGAAGAGGAGCTCGCGGAAGCGCTGGCGGAAGGGCTCGAGGCCGCTGACCTCTGTGTCGTGTCCGGCGGGCTCGGCCCGACGCATGACGACCGCACGGTCGAGCTCATAGCCCGCGCCGCAGGCGTGGGGCTTCGGCTCGACGAAGAGCTGCACGAACAGATCGGCGGCATCTCCCGTGCCTTCGCCGACCGGCTCGGGCGACCGTACGTCGACTTCGAGGCCGGCGTCCTCAAGCAGGCCACGATTCCCGAGGGCGCACACTCCCTCGGGCTCGCCGGGACTGCGCCCGGCCTCGTGCTCGAGCACGGCGGGACCGTGGTGGTGGTGCTGCCGGGTCCTCCGGCCGAGCTGCAGCGCCTGTGGGGAAAGGCGCTCGAGAGTGAACCGGTGCAGCGTGTATTCGCACGGACGCGTTCGCCGGGGCTGCGGCGGCTACGTTTTTTCGGCGTGAGTGAGTCCACGGTGGCGAAGGCACTCGCGAACGCGGGTGGCGACGGCGATGGGGTGGAGGCCACGATCTGCGCGCGAGACTTCGAGATCCACGTAGACCTGGTCGTGGACCCGGGAGCAGAGGCGCGTGCCGACGAGCTCGCGCAGCAGCTCGTGGCTCCACTGGAGCGCCACCTGTTCAGCCGCGACGAGCGTCCGGTGGAGGAGCTCGTGCTAGATCTCTGCCGCGCCCGCGGGCTGACGCTCGGGACCGCTGAGTCATGTACAGGCGGCATGGTGGCGGAGCGGCTCACGTCCGTCCCCGGTTCGAGCGACGTCTTCGTCGGCGCGGTCGTGGCGTACGCCGACGAGGTGAAGGCGCGTGAGCTCGGCGTGCCGCGTGAAGTACTCGAGCGCCACGGCGCAGTCTCCGCGGAGACCGCGGCAGCGATGGCGGGCGGCGCGCGGGAGCGGCTGGGCGCCGACGTCGCCGTCGCCGTCACCGGAATCGCCGGTCCCGGCGGTGGCAGTGACGAAAAACCGGTGGGGCTCGTCTTCCTCCATGTGGAAGGAGCAATCGGCTCGCGCAGCGCGGACTTCGTCTTCCCGGGCGATCGGACCTCGATCAGGCGTCGTGCAACTGTCACGGCACTCCACCTGCTGCGGCGGCTTCTGGAACAGACTCGCGACGAATCCGCGTGAATCTCCCCGCTAGCGTGGCGGGGAGTGAACGCGCGCGCCTGTTCTGCGGCCTCCGTCTTCCCGACCGGGCGCTCGACACGCTGTCGGAGTGGCAGGCCGAGCACATCGGGCAAGGCCGGCCGGTCGCTCGGGACCACCTGCACATCACGCTGGCCTTCCTCGGGCACCGTCCGGTGGAGGAGCTCGAGTCGATTCTCGGCGCACTGCGCGAGGCCGCCGCTACCGCAGGCCCGATCCGGCTCGTGCCGGAGCGCTACCGGGAGACCCGGAGCGTCGGAATGCTGGTGCTGAGCGATCTCGGCGGCGAGGCGACCCGTCTCGCCGAGGATCTGCGGGGCCGTCTCGAGCGTCTGGGAGTCTACGAGCGCGAGCAGAGGCCCTGGCTACCTCATCTGACGGTCGTCCGGTTCCGGGAGCGCCCTCGGCTCCGGCCGCCGCTGCCGGACCTGGGGGAGGTCAGTCCGTCCGATGCCGCTGCCTACCATTCAGTGCTGCGGTCCGGTGGAGCGCAGTATGTCGTCGTCGAATCGTTTGCCCTGGGAGGGTGATGTAAGTGGATCGCGAGCAGGCTCTGGACGCCGCCCTCGGGCACATCGAGCGGCAATTCGGCAAGGGCGCAGTGATGAAGATGAACGACCATGCAGCCGTCTCGATCGGCGCGATCTCGACCGGCTCGCTCGCGCTCGACCTCGCGCTCGGAATCGGCGGGCTGCCGCGCGGCAGGATCGTCGAGATCTTCGGCCCCGAGTCGTCCGGAAAGACGACGCTCGTCTACCACGTGATC
>DASWGR010000058.1:0-29317 GCA_036393535.1 Gaiellaceae bacterium
CGGTGAACACGACGGTGTCACAGGCAACCGCCCTTGTCTGCCCCGTCCTGAGGTCTCGTAGCTCGACCTCCTCGACGCGGGGAAGTCCACGGATCTCGGTCAGCACAGTTCGCGTCCAGAGCGGCACGCGGTAGCGGAGGCCTACGCCCACGGCCGCGCCAAGAAGCGACTGGTGTCTGGGCAGCTCCGTCACCATGCCGACGACCTTCACGCCGGCGTGGACGAGCGTGAGCAACGCCGAGAAGCTGACGTGCTCCGCCCCGACGATCACCGCCCGCGTGCCAATGCGCGGGCTCCGCAGCTTGACCAACTGTTGCAGCAAGCCGGTCGTGAGCACGCCTTCCGGACGTGAGCCGGGGACGAGGCGTGCGGGCCGCGGGCGCTCGCGGCAGCCGGTCGCCAGGACGATCGCGGCTGCGCGGAGCGACTCGCGACTCTCTGGAGCCGTTACCTCGAGAGCTCCGTCCGGCGACCAGCCCGTGACCATCGTCTCAACGCGGATGTCGACACTCGCGCGCTGCGCGAGCTCGACGTACCGCTGCGCATAGGTCGGTCCCGAAAGCGCACGGCGAAGGTCGCGGACGCCAAAGCCCTGGTGCGCACAGTGACGTGGAATCCCACCTGCCCGCTCCTCGCGGTCGAGCACGACGACGTCCGAAATCCCTCGCCGCCGGAGCTCGATCGCGCACGCGAGACCCGCGGGGCCGCCGCCGACAACGATCACGTCTGTCACGCGGTGCCCTCCCGCAGCAGGGCTGCGACGCGCGCGCCGCAGTAGAAGCCCTGGCACCGTCCCATCAGCACACGCGTGCGGCGGCGCAGACCGTCGAGATCCACCGGTGGGACCGTGCTGCCGAGCGCAGCCTCGATCTCCGCAAGCGTGACGCGTTCGCAGAAGCAGACGATGCGGCCGCCCTGCTCGTAGGGACGTGACGAGAGCTCGCCGATGTTCGGCATGCGGACGGTCGCCGGGCTCTCCTTCGGGCGAAGCTCGAGTCCCGCAGCACCGAGCTCCGTCCGAACGTGCTCGGCGATCGCGAGTGAGGCGCTCAGCCCTGTCGAGCGGATGCCGCCGATGCAGGCATAGCCCTCCGCTGCATGGACCGTGAGCTGGTAGTCGGTGTGCTCGGTCGCAGCGCGGAGGCCGACGTAGGCGGCGGTCACTTCGTGCTGCGCCAGCTGGGGCAGGATGCGCTTGGTCTCTGCGCGCAGGTAGGCGAGGCCTTTGGCTGTCGAGGAGGTGTCATCCTTTCGCTGCACGTCCTGCGCGGTCGGACCGACGAGGAGGTTGCCGAAGACGGTCGGTGCGACGAGGACCCCCTTGGTCGTACCGGTCGGCACGGCAAGGACGATGTGGTTCAGCAGGGGACGCGCAAGCTTGTCGTAGACGATCAGCTCGCCGCGGCGCGGCGTGATCGTGAAACCCCCCTGGCCGGCGAGGCGATCGAGCTCGTCGCTGTAGAGGCCGGCGGCGTTCACGAAGAAGCGCGTTCTGATCGGACCCTCGGTCGTCTGCAGTTCGAAGCCACCGTCGCTGCGCCGCTCGACTCCGGTGACACGTACGCCGCGCCGGAGGTCGCAGCCGTTCAGCACCGCTTCGGTGGCGTACGCCAGCGGCGTGGTGAACGGACAGACGATGCCCTCGTCTGGAACGTCGAGCGCGCCGTGCGCGCCCGGACCAAGGTTCGGCTCGCGCCGGTAGAGCTCTTCGAGTCCCACTTCCCGAATCGCTGTGTCGCCGTTCGCGTGTGCACGCTCGATGATTCGGGGGAATTGGGCGCGCTGCTCCGGAGTCCAGGCGACGAGAAGCGCGCCGATGCGTGTGAGCGGGATGCCGGCCTGCGTTGCGTACGCGGAAAGCAGCTCGTGTCCGCGCCGCACGAGCCGCGCCTCGAGCGTACCCGGCTTGGCGTCGAACCCCGTGTGCAGCAGCGCCGTGTTGGCCTTGCTCGTTCCCGCGCCGATGTCAGGACTCGCTTCGAGCAGCGTGCAACTCAGGTGGAAGCGCGACAGCTCGCGCGCGACCGCTGCACCCACGACGCCCGCACCCGCGATGACGACGTCGCGGTTCAGTTGCCGTTGCGCGAGAGATCGGCGAGCGCTGCTGCTGCCGCTTCCCAGCGCGCGAGCCGCTCCTGTGCCTCCGCCGCCGTCATCTGCGGCTCGAACACTTCGGCTGGAGTCCAGTCCCCGACGGCCTCTTGCGGCGTGGAAGCCACGCCGCTCCCCAACCGCGCGAGCGCCCCGGCGCCCAGCGCGGTCGCGTCGGCCGACGGATAACGCTCGACCGGCGCCTGCAGGAGGTCGGCCTGTGCCTGCATCAGCGCCTTGGAGCGCGTGAGACCGCCGTCGACGCGGAGCCTCTCGAGCTGGCGGCCCATGTCGTCGCCCATCGCGCGGGCGAGGGAGGCAACCTGCGCGGCAATTCCCCAGATCACCGCCCGCACGAGGTCGTCGCGGCTCGTCGCGAGGGACAGACCGAGCCAGCCGCCGCGGGCGTCGGGCGCCCAGAACGGCGCGCCGAGCCCGGCGAGCGAGGGAACGAAGAGCGCCTCCTCCCCCTCATCGGAGCTGATGCGATCGAGGTCGGCCGCCTCCTTGATCAAGGCGAGTTCCTCGAGCCACGAAACGGCCGAACCGGCGCTGTACACCTGGCCGTCGAGACAGTAGGTCGAGTGGCCGCTGAGCCGCCACGCGACACACGCGGCGAGGCGCGCCTTCGAGTGCAGCGCCTGGTCGCCGGCGGTCGCCAGGATGAATGCTCCTGTGCCGTACGTGCATTTGGCCTCTCCCGGCGCGAAGCAGGACTCGGCGAACAGTGCCGCCTGCTGGTCGACGACGAGTCCCGTGACCGGGAGCGGATCGCCGAACACGGTCGTCTCGCCGACGGAGGCTGCGCAGTCCACGATTTCGGGCTGAGTCGCCGGATCGATCTCGAACAGCGCGCAGGCCTCGCCCGACCAGGTCGTGCTCTCGAGATCCAGCAACAACGTCCGCGACGCTGTCGCTGCGTCCGTGACGAAGGCGCCTGCCAGTTGCTGGTTGAGCCAGGCGTCGATCATCGTGATCACGCCTTCGTCGCCTGTCTCGCGACGCAACCACGTCATCTTCGGAGCAGCGAAGTACGGGTCGAGCGGCAGGCCGGTGATTTCGGTGAGCCGGTCGGCGTAGCTCTCGAGCTCGCGCGCGATGGGAGCCGCTCGCCGGTCCTGCCAGCTCAGGGCGGGTCCGAACGGCTTGCCGCTCTCACGATCCCAGCGCAGGACCGTCTCGCCCTGATTCGCGATCCCGACCGCTTCGACTGCAACGCCCGCGGCCGCCAACGCTGCGCGGCCCGCAACGACGATGGACTCGAGGAGCTCCTGCGGATCCTGCTCGACCGCACCGCCGCTCTTCGCCTCGGGATTGACGGACGCGCTGCCCTCGCCGAGCACCTCGCCCGCGTCACCGACGACGAGCGCCTTGGTCGACGACGTCCCCTGGTCGATCGCCAGGATGTTCGCCATGAACCAAACCTATAACGTCATGTCAATGGCAAGACCGGTCGTCGGGATCACGACCTATGTCGTCCCTGCAAAGTGGAGCTACTGGGAGCTCGAGGCGGCGCTGATCCCTGCCGATTACGTGCACGCCGTAGAGCACGCCGGCGGTCGCGCCCTGCTCGTGCCGCCTTCCGCTGACGGGATCGATGAAACTCTGGACGCCGTGGACGGCCTGGTGTTCTCGGGTGGCGCCGATCTCGATCCGGAGCTCTACGGCCAGGAGGCGCATGCGGAGACGTTCGGGATCGCGAAGGAGCGCGACCGGGCGGAGCTGGCACTGCTCCAGGCCGCACTCGAGCGTGACATGCCGGTCCTCGCAATCTGCCGCGGGTCGCAAGTCCTCAATGTCGCTCGAGGCGGCGACCTGGTTCAGCATCTGCCCGACGTCGTCGGCGACGAGAAGCACAAGCACACTCCGGGAGCGTTCGCCGACCACGACGTGACCCTCGAGGCCGGAACGCGACTCTCGACATTGCTCGGACAGCGGGCGCCGGTGAAATCGCATCACCATCAAGGCTTCGGCAGAGTCGGTGAGGGTCTGCGCGTCTCCGCGCACGCGGACGACGGAACCGTCGAAGCTGTCGAAGATCCATCCCAGCGCTTCGCACTGGGAGTCCTGTGGCACCCAGAAGCAGGCGAGGACATGAAGCTCTTCGAGGAGCTCGTCCGCGAAGCCGGCGAGTACCGCTCCGCCCGGGCCGACTGACACCCGTAGTCGTCTCCAAGGGAGGAGCCACTCGAGCCACGGCCAGGTGTCGGACACCGTGCCGGAAGTGAGACGCCGGAATAGGAAGCGAGCCCGTGGTCGAGCGCCTGTCGCGCCCACAGAGCCCGACAGCTGTCCTTTCCCGGCGGAGCTACTTCGTCCACGGCCTGGTGTCAGACACCGTGTCGGAAGTGAGACGGAGTTTCCACACCCGCGGCGGCCTTCTGGGGCCGATCGGCAGGGAGCCAGGCGGCCAAAAGGACATTCCGCCTGCGACCCTCGTAGCCGCAGGCATGCTCGACGTGTTCAAATGCACCGGATGAGCTTCGCCGTGATCAACCCGGCAACGGAGGAGCCGATCGCCGAACTCGAAGAGGCCGGCGTCGAGCAAGCCGATGAGGCCGTCGCTCGGGCGAGCGCGGCATTCAAGGAATGGCGCGCTGTGACTCCAACGGATCGAGCGCGCCTGCTGCGGCGCGTGGCAACGCTCGTGGAAGAGCACACGGAAGAGCTCGCGCGCATCGAATCGCAGAACGTCGGCAAACCGATCGGCGGCGCACGCGCCGAGGTTGGCATGGTCGCTCAGGTCTTCCACTTCTACGCGGGCGCCGTCGACAAGCACCACGGCGAGACGATCCCCGTAGCCGGCGGCGTCGACATGACGTTCCGCGAGCCGCTCGGAGTTGTCGGCCTGATCGTTCCCTGGAACTTCCCGCTGAACATCTCGAGCTGGAAGCTCGGGCCCGCGCTCGCCTGCGGGAACACGGTTGTGCTCAAACCGGCGGAGCTGACGCCTCTGTCCGCGCTGAGGCTCGCCGAGCTGATTCTCGAGGCGGGCATCCCTGAAGGCGTCGTCAACGTCGTCGTCGGGCCCGGCCGCATCGTCGGCCAACGCCTGGTCGAGCATCCCGACGTCGCGAAGATCGGCTTCACCGGCTCGACCGAAGTTGGCCGCACCGTCATGCAAGGTGCTGCCGAAACGATCAAGCGCGTCACGCTCGAGCTCGGCGGCAAGTCCGCGAACGTGATCTTCGCGGATGCCGACCTCGAGCAAGCTGCCGCCGCTGCCCCGTACGCCGTCTTCGACAACGCCGGCCAGGACTGCTGCGCGCGATCCCGCATCCTCGTCGAGCGCTCCGCCTACGACCGGTTCGTCGAGCTCTTGGTGGAAGCGACGCGCAACGTCAAGGTCGGCGATCCGGAGGACGAAGCGACCGAGATGGGACCGCTGATCTCCGCGCAGCACCGCGAAACCGTCGCGTCGTTCGTCGACGGCGACGCGCTCTTCCGCGGCGACGCTCCCAATGGACGTGGCTTCTGGTTCCCGTGCACGCTCGTCGAGGCCACGAACGACGACCGAGTGGCGCGCGAGGAGGTCTTCGGCCCGGTCGCCGCGCTGATCCCGTTCGCCGACGAGGACGAAGCCATTCGAATCGCCAACGACACGCCGTTTGGGCTCTCCGGTTCGATCTGGACGGAAAACGGCGCCCGCGCGCTGCGAGTGGCGCGTGCCCTCGAGACCGGTGTGCTCTCGATCAACTCCAACAGCTCGGTGCGACCGTCCACACCGTTCGGCGGGTTCAAGCAGTCGGGGTTCGGTCGCGAGCTGGGAATGCATGCAATGGACGGCTACTCCGAGATCAAGAACGTCTTCATGGCGATCTGATGGGACGGCTCGACGGAAAGGTCGCGGTGATCACCGGCGCGGGCGGCGGCATGGGCCGTGAGGCCGCGCTGCTCTTTTGCGCAGAGGGTGCGCAGGTATGCGTTGCGGACGTCGACGCCGGTGCTGCCGAGAAGACCGCCGCTGAGGCGGGAGACGCCTTCGCGCTCAAGGTAGACGTCGCCGACTCGAATAGCGTGCGCGTGATGTACGAACAAACGGCCGAACGCTACGGTGGCATCGACGTCCTCTACAACAATGCCGGGATCTCGCCTCCGGACGATGACTCCATCCTCGAGACCGAGCCCGACGCGTGGCAGCGCGTCCAGGACGTGAACACGAAGGGCGTCTACCTTTGCTGCAAGCACGGCATTCCCCATCTGCTCGAACGCGGTGGTGGCTCGGTCATCAACGTTGCGTCGTTCGTCGCGCTCGTCGGCGCGGCGACGTCACAGATCTCCTACACAGCCTCGAAAGGCGCCGTTCTCGCTCTGAGCCGCGAGCTCGCGGTCCAATTCGCGCGGCAGGGGATCCGGGTCAACGCACTCTGCCCCGGGCCCGTCGAGACACCGCTGCTGCTGCGGATCTTCGGCGACGATCCGGCGGCGTACGAGCGGCGACGCGTTCACCTGCCAATGGGCCGGCTCGCGAAGCCGCGCGAGATCGTGAACGCGGCATTGTTCCTCGCGAGCGACGAGTCGTCCTACGTGAACGGGGCAACGTTCCTCGTCGACGGCGGCCTCACGGCCGCGTACGTCACGCCCGAATAGCAGTCAGTGATTCCGGAAGTCGACGATCAGCCGCGCAGGCGACGTCGCCGTTCGGACGCGAAAGTCGACCTTGTCGGAGAGACCGATCGCCCAGCTCAGCACAGCTTCGAAGTCGCCGGTCCGGACGAGCTCCTGCACGACCGACGTGCCCGCCGCCGACCCGTCGAACCGCCTCGGCCCCTTGTAGGTCATGACGCCCTCGCCCGTGTTCAGATCGAAGCCGGACGCGGGCTCCATGCGCACGACGACGACCGCGGCGCCCTTCACGTCCACCGGCTTGCCGGACCCGTCTTCTTTCAGAGGCTCGTTCGTGAACGCGACCTTGTAACCCGGCAGGACATTCTTGAACTCGAAGACGACCCGGTCGTAGCCCTCGTGCCGGCCGACGGCGATGCGGTCGAGGAGGGCGGTGTCGCTGCCGGTCGCCGCACCCTCGACAGGCGTGGTACCGGCACCCTCGAGCGGATCGATCCCACCCGAGGTTGTCGTCGTCGGTGTCGGCGACGGTAGGGAGTAACCCCCCGAAGGGGTCGAGGACTTGTCGGATCCGCCGCACCCGGAGGAAACCGCGAGCAAAGCCGCCGTGACGAGGCCGATGGAGACGAGCCTACGAATGAACGCAGCCTACTGACGTCCTGTTAGGGAAATGTCGGGCGCCGTTCGCTCAGGCCTACTGCTCGCGCAGGATCTCGCCGAGCGGCAGCCGCCGGAGGCGGAGACCGGCGGCCACCGTCGTCAACAACGCTCCGAGGACGGCCGCCCCGGCGAGGCCCACGAGAAAGAGCCACGGCGCAGCCAGGTGATCAGGCGGCGGGTCGAATACGTGTTGCAGCATGGCGACGAGCATCTCCGCGAGGAGCCAGCCGAGCAGCGCCGCCAGCGCGAGCCCTCCCGCGAGCACGATCGCGACCTCGCTCCAGAGAAACGCGCTGATCTCACGCACGGAACTTCCGATCGAAGCCATGGTCGCGAACTCGTGCTTGCGCTCGGCGAGCCCGAGCACGACGAAGAGCGCCATCGCCGCGGCGGCGAGGATCACCGCGAACGTCTCTTCGATCTTCGCGATCCCGCTCATGTCGACGGTGGTGATGGAGCTCACCGTTTGCGCGGTCTGCGTGGTGATGTCCTTGACGCTTGCACCGGCGGGCCGCGCGACCTCCGCGACACGCCTCGCGACTGCGGCGGCGTCACCGTGCGTCTTGGCGAAGACGACATTCGGGCCGGGATCGTGGGTCGAGGCGACCAGGTAGTCGAGATTGGTGACCATGAACGAGTCGCGCGGTGCCGACGGGAACTCCTGCACGATGCCGACGACATGGAACGGCGTGACGCGGAGATGCCCGGTTGCGTGATCGAGCACACGTAGCTTGAGCAGGTCGCCGATGTTCAGGGAGTAATCCGTAACCGTCTCCTTCGAGACGAGGATGCCGTCGCGATGTGCGCGAAGCTCCGCGAGCAGATGCTTCGCGGTCCCGCCGATGAAGTACGAGTCGCGCAGAGTGGTACCGCTCGTCAGAGTCCCCGCGTCGACGCCGAAGGTGTCCTGGAGGTCCGGCCCCACGTAGGCGTACGAGTGGTCGAGTGCGGTGGTTCCGGCAACTCCCGGGACCTGCGCGATCTTCTGCTCCAACCGGTGGGATCGCAGAACCTCAGGAGGAGCGTTCGCGACGACGTCGGCGCCCAGCGTCAACTGCGCATCGACACGGGCTTGCTGGTCGTATGTCGCGGCGAAGACACCAAGATTCACGCCGAAGGCGAGCAGCAGCCCCACGAGGAGCAAACCGCGGTTGATTGCAGCGCTTCGCCGTCCGGCGCTCGCGAGCAGTAGGCCCGACAGAGTTCGCGCCCTTCCGCCGGTGACCCGTCGCGCCACGGTCTCGAGCAGGGCGCCCCGCAACCGCACGAGCAGCAGCGCAGCACCCAGCCACAGGCACGCGGGCGCGAGGAACATGTAGATCGAGAGCGAAAGCGTCGGGTTCGAGTCGGGATTGACGACAGCCGAGAAGCCGGTCCTGGCCGTAAGCCAATAGACGAGGCCGCTGACGCCCAAAGCAGCAATGTCCACGTAGAGCCTTTGCCAGAGCGGCTTGCGAGACCTTTGCGGACGCCGTCCTTCAGCAACGTCGCCCCGAAGCGCCGCCGCGCCCGCGCCGAGCCGTGCCGTCGCGGCCCCGAGCACTGCGAGCCCGATGCAACCACCCACGGTCGCAGCGACATGCCACGGCGTCAAAGGACCACGTCCGACGTGAACGAGACGTAACGCGAGGAGAGCGATCCCGCTACCCACCACGCCTGCAACGGTCCCGACCAAGAGGCTCTCGATCCCGGCGAGCGCCACGAGCCCGCGGCGCGAGGCACCGCGAGCACGGAGGAGCGAGAACTCACGCCGGTCGCGCTCGACAGTCCCGAGCGCGGCGAGGTAGGCGAGCCCGAGGGCGATGAGCGCGCCCGGAAGCGCGAGCATGATGTAGAGCGTCTCCGCATAGAGCGCATCGCCCGTCGCGACATTGAGGCTCTCGGACAGGTTGTCGACGAAGCTCACCTGTCCGGGCACTGAGCTCTGGACCCGGTTGCGAAGCCCCGTGGCCTGACGAAGGGCTTGCGCAGGCCCGCCGGTGAGCTGAGCCGGGTCGACCTGCGCCTGCACCTGCCACTGCGTGCCCGGGACCGAGCCCGGGATCCCAGGAAGCCCGCCCGACGAGCCGACCGTCGACAGCTGCGGCGCCAGCTTCTGAGCGAAGGTCCCGACCGTCATGACCGCGATCTCCACGGGCGGCTGCGCCGGCGCCGGACCGAGGAGCGGATTCAGCGGTTGAAAGAGGATGTCACCCGCAGTCACCACGGAGATCCCGCTCACGCGGAGCCGCACGGGCGCCCGCCCCGGCTTCGCAGTGAAGCTCACCATGTCGCCCGGCTGAGCTTGCAGTGTGGCCGCGAGTTGCTGGTCGAGCACGACCTGGCCCGCACGGAGGGAGCCACGGAGGAAGCGGATCGTGTGGATGTTCCGCGTGTAGCCCTGCGGCACCGCCAGGATCGATCCGGATGCCGAGCGAAAGATCCCCGCGCCCGGCTTCACGTGCGTCGCTCCCGCGAACGGCGCGGTCGCCGCCGGGACCGCGTCCAGCACGCCGTGCTGCTTCGACACCGCCCGCGCCGCCCGCTCGGCAGCTTGTCGCGAAGCGACAGGCGCCTGCCAGTCGAGCGGGACACTGCGCACCGAGCTCGAGGTCATCGTGCGCAGCGAGTGTCCGATGAAGAGGATCATTGCGCCGACGAGCGCAACGGCAGCAGCCAGAACCACGACGCGCACGATCGTGCGGCCCGGTGTGCGCAGTAGGTTGGCAAAGGCGAGCGACGCGTACGTCATGCGCTCTCCCTCACGACGCGTCCTTCCTCCAGCTCGAGCACGCGGTCGTGCCGGGCTGCGACGCCCTCGTCGTGCGTCGCCGTCACCAGCGCAAATCCGAACTCACGTTGAAGCGCGTCGATGAGGTCGAGGATCCGCTCGCCCGTGTCGGAATCGAGCTGGCCGGTCGGCTCGTCGCAGAGCAGAAGCGCCGGATGCTGGCCGAGCGCGCGCGCCAGGGCAACGCGCTGACGCTCTCCACCCGACATCTCGCCCGGGAGATGCTCCGCCTTGCCGGCCAATCCGACGAGCCGCAACAACATCAGCGGGTCGGCCGGCGCGTCGGGATTCGAGGTCGTCCGGATCGCGAATGCCACGTTCTCGAAGCCCGTGAAGGTCGGCAACAGATTCGCGCCTTGAAAGACGTAGGCGATGCTCGAGGCACGGATCCGGCGGCGCGCCTCCTCGTCGAGCGTCGCCAGCGGCCTCCCGTCGACGTCGACCTCACCGGCGGTCGGCTCGACGAGACCGCCGAGTGCGTGCAACAGCGTCGTCTTCCCGGAGCCGGAGCGGCCACGCAGCGCGAGCCGTTCGCCCGGGCCGACCTCGAGCGACACGCCGGCCAGAGCACGAACGCGTCCGTCGCCTTGACCGTACTCGACTACGAGATCGCGACAGGCCGAGACGGCCGTCACGCGACTCTGCCGTCACGGACTTCGATCACGCGATCGGCAGTCGACGCAAGCCTCGGCGAATGTGTGACGGTTACGACAGTGCTACCGAGTTCGTCACGCAGACGACGCAACTCGTGGAGGATGCGCTGCTCGTTCTCCAAGTCCAATTCGCCGGTCGGCTCGTCCGCCAGGACGAGCAACGCGTCACGCGCCAGTGCTGCGGCGACCGCGACGCGCTGCTGCTCACCACCAGACAGCTGCGCGGGACGGTGCGTCACGCGCCGCGCTAGGTCCACCTTCTCGAGTGCCGACGTTGCGGACGCCCGCACGTTGGACATCCCACCGAGCCGCAAGGCCGTCGCAACGTTCTCGCGGGCTGTCAGCAGAGGCAAGAGGTTGTCGCTCTGGAAGATGATCGCGATGCGGCGCGCCCTGAAGGCCGCGAGGCCGGTCTCGTCGAGCCGGTTGAGCGGCTGCCCGAAGACGCGCACTTCGCCGGCCGAGGGCTGCTCGAGCCCGGCGGCGAGGGACAGGAAGGTGCTCTTCCCTGAGCCAGAGGGACCGAGGATTGCGACGAACTCACCGGTCTCGATCCGCAGATCCAATCCGCGTAACGCAACCGTCTCTGCGGGGCCGGAGCGGTAGATCCTGAAGACGTCGTGAAACTCGACTGCGGCGATCGCTCGTTCTTGCTCGCGCGGCGGCTCTCGATAAAGGCTGGCTACCTCCATCGGAAGCTTTGCACCATGAGCCGGTAGCCGTCGACGTTGTCGACACCTACGGGCGTGCCGAGGTCGATGATCGCGCGCTTGCCTCCCCGCGCGAGGTAGTACCGGTCGACGGTCAGCTGGACGCGCTTGTTCGTCACGGGGTTGGGAGGGCTCTCGGTCACATACACGACTTTGATCGCAGGCCGGCCGCTGATCTCAACGCGCTGCGGCGGCTGGAAGCGAAGGGACGGTGTCGTCGCCTTCAGAGCCCGCAGCTCCGCCGACACCTCCGCCAGGGTCGGCTCGCCTCCCGGCTGCACGACGGTGCGCACCAAATTGTTCTTGTCGTAGATCGTGACGCGGTTCCCGGATCCGCTCTGCGCCCAGCCCTCCGGGTACTTGATCGAGTACCCGGCTCGGGTGTTGCTGAAGACCACATAGACCTGGTTGTCCGGAATGTCTCCCGTCGCAGCGGCCTTCGCCTCGCCCTGCAAGGCGTTCGGCGACGACTGCGCAGTGGTTGTCGTGGACGCCGGCGTTGGCGGTGTCGCCGCCGTCGTGGTCGGGGCGGCGGTCTTCGAGCCACCGCAGGCCGCGACCAGCGGGCAGAGCGCAAGCAGAACCAAGAGGCGTCTCACGATTTCAACGTAACCCCGGCTTCTGAGCGTGAGATGAGAGCTTCCGGGAGTCCTCTCATCTGGTTCTCATCGACTGCAGGCAAGCTTCCGGGATGCGGATCTTGATTGTCGAGGACGAACTGAAGATGGCCAGCCTCCTCCGCCGGGGCCTGGTGGAGGAGGGGCACGCGGCGGACGTCGCCCCCACAGGCGAGGACGCCGTGTGGATGGCGCAATCACATCCGTACGAAGCGATCGTGCTCGACGTCATGCTTCCGGGGCTGAGCGGCTTCGAGACCTGCCGGCAGCTTCGGAATGCAGGTGTGTGGGCACCCGTCCTCATGCTGACGGCGCGCGACGGTGTCGACGACCGCGTTGCCGGGCTCGACGTCGGGGCCGACGACTATCTGACGAAGCCGTTCTCGTTCGCCGAACTGCTTGCGCGACTGCGTGCCCTCGTCAGGCGCGGCGGCGGCGAGCGGCCGACCGAGCTGATCGTCGGGACGCTCCGACTCGATCCCGCAGCGCGCCGTGCCTGGCGAGGCCAGACAGAGATCAGTCTCTCCCCCAAGGAGTTCGCCTTGCTCGAGGCGTTCATGCGCCGCCCCGGGCAGGTTCTCTCCCGTCTGCAACTGCTCGAGCACGCCTGGGACTTCGCGTACGAGAATCGTTCGAACGTCATCGACGTGTACGTGCGCTACATCCGTGAGAAGGTCGACCGACCTTTCGGGACGAAGTCAATCGAGACGGTACGCGGGGTCGGCTACCGACTGCGGGAGGATGACGCGGAGTGAACCGCCTGCCGATCAGGCTGAGGCTGACGCTCGTCTTCGCGCTCGTGATGGCCGTCGTGCTTCTGCTTGCGGGCTGGCTCGTCTACGCGCGCGTCTCAACCAACCTCAACAATGCACTCGACGAGCAGCTGCGTTCGCGCGCGCAGGACGTCTCGGCGCTCGTGCGCCGTGACGGCTCGCTCAAGTCCACGCACGGCACACTCATCGAGCGCGGCGAGACGTTTGCGGAGCTGCTGAACATGAGCGGCTCGGTCGTCGATGCGACGAGCCCCGTCGGACGCAAGCCGCTTCTGCCTCCCGAGCTCGCGCGCGCTCTCCGGGGCCCTGTCTTCATCAACCGGAGCTCCGTTCCCGGGCTTGACGAGCCTGCGCGGATGCTCGCGCTGCCCGTCCAGCGCGGGCAGAGCCGTCTCGTGCTGGTGGTCGGTACAACGCGAGCGAACAGAACGGAAACGCTCCACAGTCTGCGCAATGCGTTCCTGATCGGCGGCCCGCTTGCGCTGCTGCTTGCCTCACTCGCGGGCTACGGCCTCGCCGGCGCGGCATTGCGGCCGATCGAGGCTATGCGCCGACGTGCGGCCGACATCTCGGCGTCGTCGCTCGACGACCGGCTCCCGGTTCCACCGAGCAGAGACGAGGTGTCGCGGCTCGGAGAGACACTGAACGAGATGCTGACGCGCATCGGGGACGGACTCGCTCGCGAGCGGCGCTTCGTCGCCGATGCGAGCCACGAGCTGAGAACGCCGCTCGCGCTGATCAAGACGGAGCTCGAGCTGGCGCTCAGGCGGTCACGTTCGACCGAAGAGCTGGAGGCGGCCATTCGCGGCGCGGCCAAGGACACGGAGCGTCTCTCCCGGATCGCGGACGATCTGCTGCTGCTCGCCAGGGCCGAGCAAGGACGCGTGCCGCTGCGTCGCGAGCCCGTCGACGTCGCGGACGTCCTCGAGACCGTTGCGGGGCGCTTTCAGTCTCGCGCGGAATCGGAGCAACGGGACCTGTCGGTGAGCGCGAACGATCCGCTTGTCGTCTCGGCCGACCGGCTGCTCCTCGAGCAGGCGCTCGGGAACATGGTCGACAACGCGTTCACTCACGGCGCCGGCCGCGTCACGCTCAGTGCCGAGCAGCGCAACGGCACTGCGGAGCTGCACGTGCTGGACGAGGGCACGGGCTTTCCGTCCGACTTCCTCCATCATGCGTTCGAGCGCTTCAGCCGGGCTCAGAAGACGACCGCCGACGGCAGTGGTCTCGGCTTGGCGATCGTCGAGACGATCGCCGACGCCCACGAAGGGAGCGCGCGCGCCGCTAACTCACCCGGCGGCGGAACGGACGTCTGGCTCGCTCTGACTCTCGAGCGTTAGCGATCTTCGCTGGACGCGGCGACGGTCGAGTCGGCCACGAACGCTTCGTCAGCTTCATCAGCTGGGTCAGTCGTGATCCTGGGAGCCTCGACGGGCTCACCATCGTAGGAGTAGGTGCCGGCGGCCTTCGCCGCGGCTGCCGCCGCCTTCTTCTCTTCCTTCAGCTCACGCTTCTCCTTGACCTTGCGCTCGCGTGTCAGCTTGGCCATTGTCGTCTGTCTTTTGGAGCCCAATGCAGCCCTTCCTCTCTGTTGATGCGTGCAGAATAGCTTCTACAAGCCGTCGGACTGCGCGGGTGTGAGCCGTACGATGGCTGGGTGATCAGTGACGCCGCCGTGGCGACCATCGACGCCGCCGTGGAAACGGAGATGGAGCACAGCCGGCAGCCGGGATTGACGCTCGGTCTGACCGATCGCGACGGCGCGCTTCTCATCCGTACCTACGGATTCGCAGATCTCGGAGCGCGCCTCCCGGTCACTCCCGACACGCTGTTCGAGATCGGCTCCATCGGCAAGACGTTCACCGCGGTGGCGACTCTCCAACTGTTCGACGAGGGGCGGATCGACCTGCACTCGCCCGTCGAGCGCTACCTCCCGTGGTTCGCGGTGCCGCAGCCTGCGGGCCATGCGCCGATCACGATTGCCCATCTGCTGTCGCACCGCGCCGGGATCGTGGCCGGCATCGACGGGACACCGGAAGCGGCGTTCCAGGTCTGGTCACTGCGCGACTTACCGACGTTCTCTGCGCCGGGCGAGCGCTACCACTACTCCAACGTCGGCTATAAGGCGCTCGGGCTCGTGCTGGAGGCGGTCGAGGGCCGTCCGTATCGCGAGATCATTCGTGCTCGCGTTCTGGATCCTCTCGGGATGTCCGCCACCGAGCCCGCGATCACGCACGACATTCGCGCTCGGCTGGCCGTTGGCTATGTGTATCTGCACGACGATCGGCTGAGCCACGCCGGCTCGCCACTCGCACCGGCGACCTGGCTCGAGACCGAAACAGCCGACGGCTCGATCGCATCTACCGCGGCAGACATGTGCGCCTTCGTGAGGTTGCTCATGCGCGGAGGTGAAGGTCCCAAAGGCCGGCTACTCAGCGAGGAGGCATTCGCTCAGATGAGCGCTGCGAATCTCTCCGAAGAGGAGCCCGCCGTATACGGCTACGGGTTGGTGATGCGCAAACTGGACGGGCGGCTTCTCATCGGGCACGGCGGCGGCATGGTCGGCTACCTCGCGGGCATGCAGGCGGACCGGGACGCGAACCTCGGCGTTATCGTGCTGCAGAACGGCTTCGGCTCGAACCCGGTCGCGCTCGGTCGAACCGTGATTCGGATCGCGCACGGCGAGCCCGAACCTGCAAGCACCGTCCCGACTTCTGCGCACGAAGAGCTTGTCGGCCTGTACGAGCCGCCCCTGGAGATAGTCGCCTCCGAGAGCGGACTGATGCTGCGCCACAACGGCCGCGACATCTCGCTCGAGGAACTGGAAGATGACCTTTTCGTGGCGTCAGACGCGGAGTTCGATCCGTTCCCTCTTCGCGTGGAAAGACCGACCGACGACGTCGTAGAGCTGTGGCACGGCGGCCAACGCTATGTGCGGCAGAGAGCGGCGGCGCGCCCGCTGCCCGAGCCACCTGCCGAGCTGCAGACGATCGCCGGTCACTACCGATCGCATAATCCGTGGACGACGAACTTCTGGATCGTGCTGCGTGGTGATCGGCCGTGGCTGATCTTTGCCGGAGCACCCGACGGGTTCGATACCGAGCAACCTCTCATCCCCTCTGATGACGGCTCGTTCCGCGTGGGCGAGGACCCCGGCAATCCCGAGACGCTCCGCTTCGACACGGTGATCGACGGACGCGCGCTTCGCGCCTGGCTATCGGGGTGGCCTTACTACCGAGCCCGCTGAGCCTAGTCCGCGCGGGGCGCGGTTACTCTTGATGGAGTGAGGGCAGCCCCGCCGGAAGAGTTCAAGACCAGTGCGCTGATCGGTTTCCTCGCTGATGGTTGGGGCTTCGACGTCGACTCCGCCGATTACGCGGCCGTCGGGGCCGGCAGCTACCACTGGGTCGTGAGAGACCGCAAGGGAACACGCGCCTTCGTCACCGTCGACGAACTCGACCGGAAGCCTTGGCTCAAGGACAAACGCGAGTCCGTGTTCGACGGCCTTAGACGCGCATTTGACACCGCGGCCGCCCTCCGCGACGGCGGCCTCGAGTTCGTAGTCGCACCGATCCGCACGAACAGCGGCGAGACGGTGCGTCGAGTCGGCGAGCGCCACACCATCGCTCTGTTCCCGTTCGTAGATGGACAGGTAGGCCGGTTTGGCCACTACGACACGGTTGAGCGGACCGCCGTCGTGAAGATCCTTGCCGAGCTCCATCAAGCCACCCCGGTGGTTGCTTCCGTGGCAGGCAGCACGGGCGTCGAACTGCCCGGTCGTCGCCAGGTCGAAGCAGCGCTCCATGAGCTGAACCAAACGTGGTTGGGTGGGCCGTTCTCCGAACCGGCACGGCAAGCGCTCGCCGATCACGCGTCCGACGTGGCCGACCTGCTCGCCTTGGCCGACCGTCTCGCGGCCGACGTAGCCGGACACGGCAGCGAGTGGGTGATCACGCACGGGGAGCCGCACGCCAGCAACGTGATGCAGATCGGCGAGAGCTATGCGCTCGTCGACTGGGACACGGTGGCGCTGGCCCCTCCCGAGCGAGATCTCTGGATGGTCGTGGGCGACACCGGAGACGTAGCGACCATCTACACCGATGCAACAGGGCACCAGGTCGATCAGGTCGCGGTGGACTTCTTTCGGCTCACGTGGGACCTCAAAGATCTCGCCACCTGCATCGACGTGGTTCGGGCGCCGCATCGCCGCAGCGAAGACACGGTGAGGGAGTTCGAGGGCCTGACGAACTGCGTCGCGATTCGCGATCAGTGGGCTGCGCTGCTCGAATAGGCCGGTTATCCTCGGACAGCCTATGACCGAACCGCTGGGCTGGGGACTGATCGGCACGGGCGGAATCGCCCATGCCTTCGCTGCTGATCTGACCTTCACCGACTCGGGTCGGGCCGCCGCGGTCGGGTCTCGCCACATGGATTCAGCGAACCGATTTGCCGATGAGTTCGGCATTCCCAACCGGCACGCGAGCTACGAAGCGTTGGTGGCCGACCCCGATGTCGATGTCGTGTACGTCGCGACGCCGCACCCAATGCACCACGCCAACGCGTTACTCGCGCTACGTGCCGGCAAGCCGGTGCTCGTCGAGAAGGCCTTCACGATGAATGCCGCCGAGGCCGAGGACTTGGTGGCAGTCGCGCGTGCGGAGGGACTGTTCCTGATGGAGGCAATGTGGACGCGGTTTCTTCCCCACATCGCCGTGATCCGCCGCCTGCTCGCCGAAGGAGCGCTTGGGGACATCGTCACGGTCACCGCCGACCACGGGCAGTGGTTTGCGCAAGACCCCGAATTTCGGCTCTTCGCCCCAGAGCTCGGCGGGGGCGCGCTCTTGGATCTGGGCGTCTATCCGGTTTCGTTCGCGTCGATGGTGCTTGGAAAGCCAGACCGGATCGTGACCCTCATCGACCCGGCGTTCACCGGTGTCGACGGCCAGACGTCGATGTTGTTCGGATATGCAAGTGGCGCACAGGCCGTGCTGACCTGCACGCTCTTTGCCAAGAGCCCGACCCGCGGGACGATCGTTGGTACCGACGGCCGCATCGAGATCGACGGCGACTTCTATGCGCCGACCTCGTTCACCCTCATCTCCCGAACCGGAGAGCGAACCGACTTCGACGCGCCGCATGAAGGCCGTGGTCTCTGGCACCAGGCCGACGAGGCCGCCCGCTGCTTGCGCGAAGGCCTTCTGGAGAGCCCGTTGATGCCTCTCGACGAGAGCGTCTCGATCATGCAGACGATGGACGCGGTCCTCGGCCATGACTGAGGAGTTCGATCACGGCCACGAGCCGAGAGCCGAGGAGATCGCCTTACACCAGCGATTCCTCACCCTCCTTGGGCAAATGGAAGGGGCCCAAGCGGAAGGGAACGAGACCGAGGTCCGGCGCCTCGATCCCCTGCTCGAGCGAGCGCGGAAGCGTTGGCTTGCTGCAAACGTCCGTGTAACCCGCGGCCGGTAAATCGTTCGTTTCGAGGAGCCGCGGACTATCTCGGGCCCGGATCGATGTTGTGGTTCAGACGAAAAACGTTGTCGGGGTCAAAGCGTCGTTTCACTTCGACGAGCCGGTCGAAATTCGGTCCGTAGGCGGCTCGCACGGCGTCGCCGGCGTCGTCTTCGTCCAGGTAGTTGACGTACCGAAGCTTGGTGCGGTGCGGTTTCATCGCCGCATACGTCTCTTGCGCCCAGGTGACGTTCTCGGCCGTGGCCGCCGGGTCGGTCCACTCGGCGAAGATGCCCAGGTTGTATCCCGGTTCGCGGTGGGGGACCGCCGTGTCCGACACGCCCACACGGCACACAGCTCCATGGAAGAACTCGATCACCATCGCGCTCATCGGTGACGGTGCGACGGCAAATTGTCCGACCAGCTCGTCGATCGCGTCCCCGCTCAAATCGCGCAAGAAGCTCGACTTCCAGTAGTTGAGCGCGCCACGCGGGTACGCATCGTCGAACAGTGTGTTCACGGCGGGATACGGCATCGGACCGACCTCGGACATGATCGGCGAACCGAACTCGAGCAGAGGCAGCAGATCTCTTTCTGCCTGGTCAACCGGACCGACGTGGCAGACAACCAAAGCAGCCATCTTGGCGCCCGAGCCGTCCGGGGCATGCACGAGGCCGGCGATGACCCAAAGCTCATCGGGCTGCGAGAGATCGCGGAAAAAGCTCAGCACGTCGCGGGCCGCGTCGAACGGATACGCGATGACACCGCCGACGACCTCTTTAAGCGGGTGCAGCCGGTACTCGAACCAGGTCGCAACGCCGAAGTTACCGCCCCCGCCACGCAGCGCCCAGAACAAGTCTGGATCGGTCTCGTCCGTCACCTTGAGCACCTCTCCCGCCGCGGTCACCAACTCAACTGACAGCAAGTTGTCGACGGCGAGACCGTAAACGCCATTGAGCCAGCCGAGCCCACCGCCGAGCGTCAACCCTGCGATACCCGTCGTGGAGACGACACCACCGGTCGTGGCAAGCCCATGGAGGGCGGTCTCCCGGTTCAGCTCACCCCAGGTGACCCCGCCTTGCGCGCGGGCAGTCCGTGCGGCTGCATCGACATGAATACCTTTCATCTCGGCGAGGTCGATCATCATGCCGCCGTCCGTGACAGCCTTGCCCGCCACGCTGTGTCCGCCACCCCGCACCGAGATTTCGAGGTCAAATTCGCGCGCGAAAGCAATCGCGTCGACGACGTCCGCCGTCGCGCGACAACGTGCGATTAGCGCGGGGCGCTTATCGACCAGGCCGTTGTGCACCTTGCGGGCCTCTTCGTAGCGATCGTGATGCGGCTCGATGACCGCACCGGAAAACGCCGCCGAAAGAGCCTCGAGCCGCTCAACGTCGAGAGGTGCTCCGATGGCCACTCCTCACCCTAGAGTTGTGCGGCCTTCCCGGTCAAGCTGCGGAACGAACGATCTCTTCAGTCGTTCCCGAGGACGGTTATGACGACCTTTCCCTGGGCATGTCCGGCTCCGAGATACCTGAGCGCCTCGGGAGCCTCGCTCAGCTCGTACTGCCTGTCTATGACCGGTGTCATTGTTCCGGCCTCGAGGAGCTTTTGCAGGACCACCAGATCGTCTTTGTTGATCTTTGCCAGAAACGGAGCCACCACACGGCGGCTCCCGCCCAGCGAACGGAGACGTAGTTTGAGCGCCTGACTCAGAGGACCGATCCAACGATTTGTTTTCGGACCTCCGACTACGACGAGGGTTGCCTTTTCGGCGAGGACGCGCTTGCAGTCCGACCAGGACCGGTTCCCCGCAACATCGAGCATCAGGTCATAACGCTGCTCACTCCGGGTGAAGTCCTCTTGGGTGTAATCGATGACATGGTCTGCGCCAATCGATCGGACGATCTCCACATTTCTCGTGCTGCAGACCCCGGTCACTTCCGCTCCGAACGACTTGGCGATCTGCACGGCGAACGTACCCACGCCCCCCGACGCGCCGTTGATCAGAACCTTTTGCCCTGACTGAATCTGCCCTTTGTCGCGGAGACCCTGAAGCGCGGAGATTGCGGCCACCGCCACGGCCCCCGCCTGCTCGAACGTCACGTTGGCCGGTTTTTGCACCACTGCTCGCTCCTCGCGAACACAGACATAGTCGGCGAACGCGCCATCTCTCGCGCCGAAAACTTCGTCACCTGGTTGGAACTGCTTGACGTCTCTGCCGACGGCCTCGACCGTCCCCGCAAAGTCGACGCCTAGGAACTCGCTTTTTGGCTTGAGCAGCCCGGCCATCAGGTGCACCAGGTACGGCGTGCCCGTCATCGTGTGCCAGTCCACGGGGTTCACGGAAGTCGCGTGAACGCGTACTAGCACCTGGTCGTCCCCGACCACCGGCTTGTCGACCTCGCGAAGCTCGAGAACGTCAGGGGGGCCGTACTTCTCGTAGACGATCGCTTTCATCGTGGCTCCTAGTTAGTCGAGATTGGCGTCTAAGGGCTCTACAGCGTAAGTCGCCGCGACTGCGGTATATGGAATGGTTGCTCAGACGACTGGGCGACGGCGAGCGCGAGTTCGAGTTCGGGCTCGGCCTGATCCTCGACGGCCTCAAGAGGGCCAAGGGAATCGCCTAACTCGGCTGTAGAGTTCGGCGCTTCCCGACGACTGCCAGGAGGCGATACGCGTGTCATCCGATGGGAACAAGGAACTGATCCGGCGCTACATCCAGGCAATCGATGACAACCAGACGAGCGACTGGAGCGTCCTTGACGAGTACATCGCGGAGGATTTCGTCGCGCACAATCCTCCGGTTCCCGGCGTCAGCTTGGATCGCGAGGGAATGAAGCAGGCGGCAGAGACCTTTCGGGTCGCCACTCCCGGGCGTCATGAAATCGGTATGCAGGTCGCGGAAGGTGATCTCGTGGTCAGCCAGATCCTCGGCCGAGGCGTCCACGCAGGAGAGCTACTCGGCATCCCTGCGACGAACAAAGAGGTCGAGACCGAAGGCATCGCGATCCACCGCGTCCGCGACGGCAAGATCGTCGAATACTGGTCGGTCACCGACATCGCGCGTGTGCTGCAGCAAGTCGGGGTGCTGCCCGGCCCGCCCGGCTAGGGCAGCCTCAGGTCGAGTCGAATCGGCCTGAAGTCGGGCCGAATCGCCTTGTCCTGACGAGGGAGAAGGGATTCAATCCGCTGGTGGTTCTGCCACACCAGGTGATCTCGGCTCTCGCTGCCTCAGTTCGAAACGAGAACGTTCGGCGAGTCCAACTCGCCTGGGGTGCTGCGATCGCGACCGAATGGGCGCACTTCGTGGCGCTCGGCGTGTTCGCCTACCAGCAGGGCGGTACTTCGGCTGTCGGGATCGCCGGGCTGGTTCGATTGTTGCCCGCGGCCGCTGTAGCTCCGTTCGCAGCTTCGCTCGGCGACCGTTTTCGCCGCGAGCGTTTCCTCTCGGCGATGATGCTCGTCGGGGCGATCGCCCTCGCTGCGTCGGCTGTAGCCGCGTTTGCGGAAAACAGAACGCTCGTGTTCGTCTTTGCGGGCGTCATGGGTCTGTCCTCCACTCTCATCAGGCCGGCGTTGCAGGCGCTGTTGCCATCGCTGGTGCGCACACCCGACGAGCTGATCGCCTCGAATGGAGCCACATCGACGATCGAGAGCATCGGAACTCTCATTGGGCCGTTGCTCGCAGGCGTGCTCGTTTCACTCGCTGACGTCGGGCTCGCGTTCGTCCTCGGTGCAGTACTACTGGTGGCAGGTGCCTCCCTGCTCGCGCGCGTCAGCGTCGAGAGCCGCATCGAACTCGCCGGCGCAGCCGACCACGAGAGCGTGGGACGACTGGTCACGGCCGGCTTTCGGACCGTCGCTCGTACGCCGAGGGCCCGACTTGTCGTCGCGCTCATGGTCGCGCAGAGCTTCGTGCGGGGCTGCCTGAACGTCCTGATCGTCGTCGCGGCCTTTCGCGTCCTCCACGGAGGGGCAGCCGACGTCGGTTACCTGACTGCCGCGATCGGCGTCGGAGGGCTGATCGGAGCGATCGGCGCGATGACTCTGGGCGGGCGGCGGCTCGCCGTTCCCTTCGGCCTCTCTCTCGTGTTCTGGGGAGTGCCGATCACGCTTATTGCGTCGCAGCCCTACTTCGCAGCGATGATGATTTTGCTCGCGATCGTGGGTGCCGCCAACAGCATCGAGGATGTCGCAGGGTTCACGCTCCTCCAGCGGATCATCCCCAATGAGATGTTGACGCGCGTACTCGGGCTGATCTGGGGGCTGGCGATGGGCGCCGTCGCGATCGGCTCGATCGCGGCGCCGGCGGTCGTCACCGCAATCGGACCGCGTTCGGCATTCCTTGTCGTCGGATCGATTCTCCCTCTCTTGATGCTCGTCACTTACCGGCGTCTCGTCGAGCTAGACCGAGCAGTGGCGCCAAGTGCCGAGCGGGAGCTCGTCGATCGCGTGCCGATGTTCGCACCGCTTTCGCTCGCGACGAAGGAGCGCGTCGCGTCCAGCCTCATTCCGATTTCGGTTTCTGCCGGCGAGCTCGTCATTCGCGCAGGCGATGCGGGCGACCGCTTTTACATCGTGGGCGACGGTGAGCTCGACATCGAAGCGGGCGGTCGCCATTCGACTGCGCATGAAGCCGACTACTTCGGCGAGATCGCGCTGCTGCGCAACGTCCCGCGAACCGCCACCGTGACGGCGGCTGTCGACTCCCAGCTGTATGCCCTACAACGTGGCGACTTCCTGGCGGCGGTCACCGGGCACTACGCCGCGCAGGCTGCCGGAGAGGCGGTCGCCGACGCACGGCTAGCGGCGTCGGCGCCCTAGGAACGGCCCCTTTAGGTGCTGATCTGCACGGCTAGATGAGAAGCACAAGCGGTGTCCGGTTGGATCGTGAAGCCAACTACCGCGTCAAAGGCTTCTGGAGCTACCGGCAACCTCGACTTCCGCACGTTCACGTTCATCGTGGCGCCGTGGATCGAGATGCCCGCCGTGGGTGTCGAATCGATCGACGCAACGCAGAAGTCGTGCGGCCGAGTCGCCCCGCCGGTGAGCGTTGCGGTGTGAGCATGCCAACTGTCTGGATTCTGATGCGAGTCCCGTCCTAGCACCGGATGAATCGTCGTGACAAACACCTTGCCCGTGTTGAGATCCGCCCACGCGAGACCAACGACGGGGTTGGAGTTGATGAAGCTGTCCGGCTGCCTTGGGATTGCTCCCTTCGTGGTGACGGAGAGCTTCGCCGTCTGCGCATTCTGCGACGCGACGGTGAAGGACGTAACCGCTAGATATGCCGGGCCGGCGAGCGACGCCGTAATCGCTTGCGCGCCGACCATGGCACCCGTGAGGAGCAGAGCCGCAACCGAGATGACCAGGAAACACCCTCGTCTCGCCATTTCCCCTCCCTCTGTTACGCGGAGTATGTGGCGCCGGCGGAGACAGTGTCAAGAGCGCCAGCTAGCCAACGGGTGGTGCGTAGACGAGGTAGGAGTCGACGACGTGTCGGCGGTATCGATGCTGTTCGAGTTGCGCGACGATCGGAACAGAACCAACAGTCTGTCGATAGAAGACGAATCCGTGACGTGCATGCTGCACCTCTCGGTCGTACGGCGGATAGCGCACGTCCTGCTGAGACGACGGGATAGCCTGTCCGTGCTCGAATGTGAGATGCGTGAACCCGTTTTCGACGGCGACGATGCGCTCTCGCGAGTCGAAGTCAAGCCGATAGGCGAGCCAGTAGTCGGCGTACACGTGATCGAGACCCAGCCCGTCCAAGGTTGAGATCAACGGTCTGAGATCACGAGGCACCCACTGGACGATGTGCCGCGGTCCGAGCCCCTTTGCGTGCGTAGTCTGTGGCGGCACGGCACGGAACCAGACATCCATCCTGTGCAGAGTCACGACCGAGATGACACCGGCGAGGACGAGGATCGCGGCTGCACGGAAGTATCTCGTCGCTGCCTGCGCAAAGAGGAGAGCGAGGAGGGGTGTCAAGACGACGATGAACCGAGGCGTGCCGACGGACCAGACGGTCTTGGGCGAGATCGCGTAGATGAACGGGAACACGGCAGTTACGAAATAGAGAATCGAGGCGTTCTGATTGCGCGTCTTGAACGCGCCATAAATGAAAAGCCCGACCAAGCCCACGTACAGCAGGTACGTGAGCGCGGCCGGAAAGAGCAGCTCCGCTGAGAACGGGGCACGGAGTCCAACCATCATCGGCAGAACCGGAGAGGCGAGGAGCCGAAGGCTTCGCACCTTGTCCCCGTAGTCAGGCATGCTCACCGATTCCCAGCTGTGCCCGGCGTTCCAGATGATCCACGGGAGCGCCCCGAGGGCGGCGAGCGCCGCCGCCACCCAGAGGTGCCGAAGGCACCGGGGCTGCTTCCAAATCGTCCAGCCGATCACCCCGGCTGCGACCGGAACGATCTGCGCTGTCTGCCAGAAAGCAAGCCCCAGCACGAGCCCGAGGACGCCAACACGGGTGCGATCGGGCCGTTCTACGACGCGAAGCGCAAGCAGGAGGAGAAGTCCGCAGTAGACGACATCGCTTGCATAGAAGCCCTGCTGGTGAATGAGTTGATGGAGGACAAACGGCGGCCAGATCCAGAACACGGCGGCCGCAACGGCTGCGGCCGGCTCTCCGATCGTTCTGCGCCCGACCCGCCAGATGAGTAGCGCCGCCACAGCACTGAGCGCGATTGGAATCAGCCGGAGCGCAAGCCAACTGCTACCGGCGATCAAGAACACGGGCGCCGTGAGGATTGCTTCCTGGGATCCGCCATAAGCTTGGCCCCAGTAGAAGGTCGTGAACTGACCGTCAACGACGTGGCGGGTCATCAATCCCACCACCGCCTCGTCCGCGTTCGGCGTCCCAAGTGCGGAGCGGTACACCCAGACACGCAGCGCGATTCCAGCAACGCCTATGAGCGCGAACGTGAGTCCCCACCGGGAGAGCGCCAGCCGATGAAGGCTGGCCAACTGCACTCCAACGGCCACGGCGAGCACTTTACGACGGCTTGGAGACGAACGCCGGAGTGGCAGCAGTTCGGGTATCGAGCGCGAGCGAGCTCGGCGTCGAGCTGACTTCGGCCGTCGTCTTTGCGGGATCAGGCCCCGCGAGCACCTACGTCGCGGGACCTGATCGCAGCGTTTACCCGCCTACCCGTTGTCGTCGTTCGCTGCGGCGACCGCCGCGGCCTCCTCCGGGCTGAGCCGGATCACCTGCTCGCACCCGTGGAACCTCGCAGGGTCATGCGCGATCACGTACGCGACGTCGAACCCTGGCCCGCAGTCGAGGATGTCCGGCTGGTTGTCGTTCGCCAGCGCATGGAGGATGTCGTCTCCGGCGCCGGTGTTCTGAACGTCGGCGCCCGCGCCCGCCCACGTCACATCGTTGCCCTGTCCGCCGTAGATTACGTCGTTGCCAGGACCGCCCCGCACGACGTCGTTGCCCCGGCCGGCGTAAACGACGTCGTTGCCGTCATGCGCGCGGATGATGTCGTTGCCGCCTCTGCCGTAGATCAGGTCGGCGCCGCCCGTGCCATTGAGGTTGTCCGGCCCGTCTGTGCCGCGGATGACGTCGAGCCGTGCCGCCGTCGCCGCGCCGACGAGCACGAGCGCTGCCGCGGCCGCGAAGAAGATCAGCTTCGCTTTCAAGTGAACCTCCGGGTCGAAGGTGATTGACCCACCCGTTATTTCAGCCGCCTGTGTGCATCGCATGTGCCCTGCGTAAGCCGGCGTCAGCTCTGCGTAAACGCGTGTAAAGCGTCGAGCTGGTTCTCGCTTTCGGGGAGAGGAAGAGAGATCGTGAATTCGGTCCCGGTCGAAGAGGCGGCGACACGGGCCTCACCTCCCATCGCCTGCGCGAGCTCGCGGACGATCGCCAGCCCTAGACCGGTGCCAACCGGTCGATCGCCGTTGTACCGGCGGTAGAGGAAGAAGCGATCGAATGCGTGCGGGATCTCGTCCGGTGAGATTCCCGGGCCCGTGTCCTTGACCGTGAGCTCGCCTCCAGCGGCGGCGAGCGTGACCGTCCCTCCGGGCGGCGTACACCGCAGCGCGTTCTCGACGAGGTTTGACACGGCCTGGAGCAGGCGGTCGGGATCGGCCCTGGCAGGAGCGCTCTCTCCCTGTTGGAGCTCAATTCGGACGCCGAGGTCGCGTGCGCGTGCAGCGTGCCGGGTCGCACTTTCGCGGGCGATCTCGGCGAGGTCGACCGTGTCCGGATGGATGTCGAATCGCTGCTGGTCCAGCCGGGCGAGGTTGAGGATGTCGGCTATCAGCCGTTCGAGTCGCGCCGCTTCTGTGCGGATCACCTTCACGGCGAGGTGGGGCGTCAAGACGCCTTCGTCGAGGGCCTCGGCGTAGCCTCGAATCGCTGTCAGCGGAGTCTTCAGCTCATGACTCACGGACAACAGAAACGAGCGCTCGGCGTCGCGGGCACGCGTGAGCTGGCCGGCCATCGTGTTGAACGACTCGGCCAGGCCGCGCAGCTCGCTCGGCCCGACGAGCGGCAGCGGCTCGGGATGGCGGCCCTCTGCCAGCCGACTGCTGGCACGCGCGACCCGCACAACCGGACGCGCGATGCTGCGGGCGAGCATGGCGGCCACCGCCGCCGCGAGTAGGCAGCCGATCCCGCCGGCGGCCATGAGAGCTACCCAAAACGGCCTGCTCTCGGCGCGCACCGAGCTCGCGGTGCGGAGGAGCACCACGACGTCCCGGCCGCTGTCCTTGGTGGCGTACAGGTAGTCGCGTTCGTTGATCGTGATCCGACCGGTGGGGCTGTCAGGGAGGAGCAATCGCGCCTGCTGCTGCGGAAGCACAGAGAGGCGCTCGTCCTGGGTCGCGAGGAAGCGACCAAACTGTCCGGGCGCTGGGTGCAGGTCCTCGTGGGCGAGCAGTGTGACCTGGCGCTTGAGACCGCTGAACGCGGTCTGCTCGAGCGACCGTCGCACGAGATACGCGCCTACGAGCAGCGAAAGGGAAACGGCGGCAAGAACGGCCAAACCGATCGCGAGCCGCAGGCGCGTCTGGAGTGACATCAGGCTTCCCGGGAGGCGCGACCCTCGAGAATGCGGTAGCCGACGCCCCTGACCGTCTGGATCAGGCTTGGCCGTCCGAGCTTCTTGCGCAGCTGCGCCACGTGGACGTCGACGGTGCGCGTTCCGCCTGCAAAGGACAGCCCCCAAACACGGTCGAGCAGGCGATCCCGGGTCACTACGTGGCCTGCGTGTCGCGCGAGCTCGACCAGGAGCTCGAACTCCATCGTGCGCAGGCCCACCGTGGACCCGGCAACCGTGACACTGCGACTCGGCAGGTCGACTCGTAACTCGCCGAGTTCGATCACCGAAGATTCGGGCACCACGGGCTCGGCCCGCCGCAGTACTGCACGCACTCGCGCCACTAATTCGCGAGGGGAGAATGGCTTTGTGAGGTAATCGTCGGCTCCCAGCTCGAGGCCGATGATCCGATCGGCTTCCTCGTCGCGCGCGGTCAGGATCAGAATCGGAACGTCTCCGCTGCCGCGGAGCTGACGGCAGAGCTCGAATCCGTCCAAGTCCGGCAGACCGAGATCGAGCACGACGAACCGAGGCTGCCGCCGCTCGACCGCGTCGAGCCCACCTTCGCCGGTGCATTCGCGGACGACATCGAAGCCTGCTTGCTCAAGGTACGCGCCCACGAGCGCGCTGATCGCTTCGTCGTCCTCGATCACCACTGCGACTCCGCTCACGGCCGGAACGCCCTCACTGCGATGACGAACCTCCCGACATGATCGATTGCTGCCACGTCGCCGCGCCGAAGGCGCACGAGCCGGACGGGGCGCCCGTCAAGCGTGATGACCGTCGCTCGGTTGATCACAAATTTCTTGCGGCTCCCATCGAGCTCGCGGATCGCGAGACCCGGGGGTTGCACCCGCATGACGATGCCGCGGTCTACGGCCTTCTCGGCGGCCGCGCTCGACGGCGCGAACACGAGGGCGGCGCAGAGGAGCACCAGCCAGAGCCGTCGCATCCCCCGAATGCTGGTCGACGCTGGTCAGGGCAGCGTGTGCTGCATGTAAAGCGAACGTAAAACGGCCGAGGCTCCGGGCTCGGTGATAGTCGCCGCAGATACCGACGGCGCTCTTTTTCTAACCTCGATCCCGCTCATGTTGGCGATCACGCTTGGCGCGCAGATGCTCGTCGAACGACATCGCGCCAGGGCGGCTGGGATACCTAATCGCACCCTCTCGAAAGAGCGCGGAAGAGTTCTCGTCGTCGACGGGCCTAGCGGCGGCGTCGCACAGGCTTCAGGACGTGCCGCCGAAGTCGACATCCTTGGCCTCGACTGTCCCGGCCGTCCGCCCCGGCGCCGTCTGGTAGGTCCAGTACAGGTTCGTGTGCGCGATGACCTGCTCCGGCGGCGGCGCGCCCCATGCCGTCTGGTCCTCCGTCGTGTGAGCGTCGCTGACCAGGGTCGCGTCGTACCCCCTGGCGAACGCGCCGTGGAGCGTCGAGCGGATGCACGCATCGGTCTGTGCGCCGACGACAACGAGTCGCCCGACCCCGAGGCCCGACAGCACGGTCTCGAGGGTGGTGTCCTCGAACGAGTCGCCGTAATTCTTCTCGACGAGTGGCTCGGCGGCGCCCGGAGTCAGCTCGGGGACGATCCGCCAGTCGTCGCTCCCCCTCGCAAGCCCCTCGTCGGAGTGCTGGACCCAGACAACAGGGACCTGTTCCCGCCGTGCCTTCTCGACAAGGCTATCGACGTTCGCGACGACCGTGTCGCGCTCGGGAGCCCCCTCGACGACGCCGTTCTGCACGTCGACGACGAGGAGTGCGGTGTTCGGCCGGTTCTCGAGTGTGGTCATGGTCTCCCCTTTCTTACGCTGGCTCCTGTGTCCACGGTAGAACCTACCCACCGACAGCGGGCCGGAGCCACGTCATGCCTCGAGCGCCTTCTCGAGCGTCTGGCTTCCACCCTCCAGGACGGCGTTACCGTGGGCGGGAAGGACGATCGCGATCGGGAGGTCGAGCAGCGGCAG
>DASWGR010000059.1:0-18653 GCA_036393535.1 Gaiellaceae bacterium
CTGCCTGACGGCACGGAATTCGGGGTTCACCGCCCGCCTCGTGACCCTGGTTAGCAGCACCTCGTCATTCGCCCTCGGTTAGGCTGCGGAACGTCAGTTGCTCGCGGCGACCGGTGGCGCTCGACCGCACGATCGCCTCGCCGACCTCTGACGCGCGATAGCCGTCCTCGAACGTCGCGCCGTGCGGTGCGACGTCGCTGCCGTCTGCGATCGCGCGCAGGAGGTGCTGCACCTCGTGCACGAAGGTGTCTCCCCAGCCGATGATGTGTCCAGGCGGCCACCAGAAATCCATGAACGGATGGTTCGCCTCCGTCACGAGCACTGTCCTGAAGCCGCGCGTGCGGTCCTCGCCTTCGAGAAAGACCTGCAGCTCGTTCATGCGCTCCATGTCGAAGCTGAGCGAGCCGCGGGTACCGTTGATCTCCCACTGAAACGCGTTGCGCCGCCCGAGGGCGAGGCGGGTCGACTCGATCGTCCCGACCGTACCGCTCTCGAACTCGACAGCGGCCTCGATCGCGTCGTCCACCCTGCGACCGCTCACGAATGTCCTCACGATGCCGGCGACCGAACTGAATTCGCCGACGAGGTAGCGCGCGAGGTCGATCACGTGTGTACCGAGATCGCCGAGCGCGCCCGATCCCGCCTGGTCCGGATCGAAGCGCCACGTGTCGAGGGTCGGGTCGTCGCCCCAGTCCTGCAGGTAACGGCCGCGGAAGTGGCGGATCTCTCCGAGGACGCCCTCGTCGATCAGCTCGCGCGCGAGCCGCACCGCGGGGACGAAGCGGTAGTTGAACCCGCAGAGATGCTTGACGCCGGTCGCGGCGACGCGGCGCCACACCTCGTAGCTCTCGTCGGCCGTCCGCCCGAGCGGCTTCTCGCAGAGGACGTGCTTGCCCGCTTCGGCGGCGGCGATCGTCGGCTCGGCATGTAGCGAGTTCGGTCCGCCGTTGTCGAAAAGCCCGATCCGCTCGTCCGCGACGATGTCGTGCCAGTCGGTCGTCCACCGCTCGTAGCCGTATCGGCCCGCTGCCTCGGCGACCGCCTCCTCGTTCCGCCCGGCGATCGCGATGAGCCGTGGCACGAGCGGGGGCGGCCACGCCATGTACTCGACCTTGCGGAACGCATTCGAGTGCGCCTTCCCCATGAACGCGTAGCCGAGCATGCCAACGCCGATCTCTGCCATTGCGCGATAGTACGCACATGAAGACGCGGTATGACAAGCTGACCGCGCGTGTCCGCGCTGCCGCCGCGCCGGAGCGAGCGGCTCCGGTGGAGCTGAGGGGTTACCTCGAGAAGGTGCGCCTGCACGCGTACAAGGTCACCGACCTCGACGTCGACGAGCTGAAGGCCGCGGGCTTCAGCGAGGAAGAGATCTTCGAGCACACCGTCTCCGCAGCTGTCGCTGCCGGCCTCGAGCGACTCGACGCGGGACTGGGGACGCTTTCATGAGGCTCGGCGTCGTCGATTCGGGGGCGGGCGAGCTGCGCCAGCGCCTGGGCCGCGAGCCAAGCGGCGTTCTGCGGACGCTCTACTACCGGCCCGAGCTCTTCGGGCGCCCTTTCTCCGACGCGCTCGACCTCGCGATGCGCGGCCCGTCGGATTGGTCGGCCGGCGAACGCGAGCTCTTCGCTGCGTTCGTCTCCTCCCTCAACCAGTGTCCGTTCTGAACGAACGCCCACGGCGCGGTCGCGTCGTACGCAATCGGCAGGGAGGTCTGGGAGGCGGTCGACCGTGACTGGCGCACCGCGCCGATCGATGAACGCCTGCGTGCCACGCTCGGGTTCGTCGAGAAGCTGACGCTGCGGCCGCACGAGCTGACGCGTGCTGACGCCGAGGCGGTCCGCGCGCAAGGTGTCAGCGACGAAGCGCTGATCGACGCCGTTCATGTCGCCGCCCTGTTCAACATGATCGTGCGTCTCGCCGACTCACTGGGCTGGGACGTCCCGACGTTCGACGAGTTCGGAGCTCGGGCAGACGCGATGCTCTCCAGCGGCTACGCGCTTCTACAGGAGCCCCACGAGTGACCGAGGCCGAGGCGCGCAAGCGGGCGGCGGCCATGCTCATCGAGGCCGGCATCGTGCTGACGCCGCACGAGCGCGAGAAGATCGAGATCGTGGACTTCGGTCTGGGCCGGCTTGAAGAGATCGGACTGCAGATCGTCGTCTACGTGAACACCGATCGTGTGTGCGCGAAGGAGCTCGTGCTGTTTCCGTACCAGCGTTGTCCAGAGCACCGGCACCCCCCAGTCGAGGGCCAGCCGGGCAAGGAGGAGACGTTCCGCGTCCGTCGCGGTGCCGTGCACCTGCACGTCGAAGGCGCGGGCGAGATTGTGCTGGGGCCGGGGGAGCAATACACGATCCCGCCGAACACGCTGCACTCGTTCGAGGCGGGCGACGAGGGCGCGATCGTCTCCGAGTTCTCGACGACGAGCCGCGACGCCCTCGACATCTTCACGGATCCCCGGATCGTGCGCTAGCGACGGCTAAGCGGGAGCGACAGCGTTCCGCAGCACGCCGATGCGTTCGACCTCGCATTCCACGACATCGCCGATCGCGAGGCCGCGGGGCGGCTCCATGAAGTAGCCGCAGCCCCACGGTGTGCCGGTCAGCAGCAAGTCGCCCGGCTCGAGCATAAAGTTGCGCGAACAGAATGCGAGCAACTCGGCGACGCCGAAGAGCATCTCCGCAGTCGAGGAGTCCTGCATCACCTCGCCGTTCACCCGCGTGCTGAGCGCGAGCGCCTGAGGGTCCGGGATCTCGTCCGGTGTCACGACGACGGGGCCGATCGGGCAAAACGTGTCAAAGCTCTTGCCACGCGTCCACTGACTCTCCGAGAACTGCACATCGCGCGCGGAGACGTCGTTGCCGACCGTGTAGCCGAACACGTAGTCGAGCGCCGCGCCAACCGAGACATTTCGCATCCGGCGCCCGACGATCACGCCGAGCTCGACCTCCCAGTCGACCTGTGTCGTCAGCTCGACGTCCACCACGATCAGGTCGTTCGGTCCGGTGACGCTCGACGGGAACTTCGCGAAGACGAGCGGCTGCTCCGGTTGCGACAGCTTCGACTCGCGGATGTGGTCGAGGTAGTTGAGCCCGATCGCGACGATCTTCCCTGGCTGGAGCGGCGCTGCGAGCTCGCCTGCGACCGCATCCCCGACGGCGAGGTCTCGCGGGTCGACGCCGGCCTGGACGAGCGAGAGGAGGTCGAGGCCGAAGTCGAGGCGTCGATAGTGCCCGCCCACGTCGACCACGAGCTTCGGCCCATCGTGCATCTGAACGGTCGCGATGCGCATCGACCGATCCTGCCACGTGCAGTACAGTCGATGGCGTGGCTGAAGCGCCGGTCGACGCCCTCCGCCGACGGGCCCGCAGTGGGCTGCACGAGGGCGCCGAGCGTGCGCCTGCGCGCGCACACTTCCGGGCGATGGGCATCGACCCGGCGCGGCTCGGCGGGCCGATTATCGGCGTCGCATCGACGTGGACGGGGACGATGCCCTGCAACCTCAACCAGCGCGAGCTCGCCGACCGAGTAAGTGCGGGCGTGTCCGCCGCGGGCGGACTTGCGCTTGACTTCAACACGATCGCGGTTTCCGACAACCAGTCGCAGGGAACTCCCGGGATGCGGGCGTCGCTGATCTCGCGCGAAGTGATCGCCGACTCGATCGAGCTGATGGTTCATGCGCACGATTTCGACGGGCTCGTGTGTGTCGTCGGTTGCGACAAGACGGTGCCTGCCGCGCTGATGGCACTCGCGCGTGTGGACAAACCCGCGGTCCTTGTTTACAGCGGTCCGATGCGCGCCGGTCGCTGGCGCGACCGCGAGGTAACGATCCAGGACGTGTGGGAGGCGGTGGGGGCCGAGGAGCGCGGGCTCATGTCGCGGGACGACCTCGACGAGCTCGAGCGCTTCGCCTGCCCAGGCGCGGGCACGTGTGCAGGACACTTCACCGCCAATACGATGGCCGTCGCGATCGACTGCCTGGGAATCGCGTGCATCGGGGATGCGCTCGTACCAGCGGACGAGCACGAGCTGAAAAGCGAGGCCGCTGCCCGCGCCGGCGCGCTTGCCGTGCACCTCGTCGAACAAGGCGTGACGGCACGCCGTTTCCTCGACCGGCGCGCGCTCCTGAACGCCATGGCCGGTATCGCCGCGACCGGCGGCTCGACGAACGGCGTGCTTCACCTGCTCGCAATCGCCCACGAAGCGGGAGTGCCGCTCGCGCTCGAGGAGTTGACAGGCGTCGCGAGCCGCACGCCCGTGATCGCGAGCCTGGCGCCCTCAGGCCAATGGATGGCAGAGGACTTCCACCGCGCGGGCGGCTCGCGCGCGGTGATCCGCGAGCTCGTGCGCGGCGGGCACGTGGACGGCGAGGCGCCGACGGTCGACGGGAGAACGCTCGCGGAGGCGACACTCGATGCGCCGCTGCCCGACGGCGAAGTCGTCTACACACTCGAGCAGCCGTTCAAGCCGACCGGCGCATTGCATGCGTTGCGCGGCAACCTTGCGCCCGAAGGGAGCCTCGTCAAGGTATCCGGGACGACTCGCCGCTCCCATCGAGGTCCCGCGCGGGTGTTCGAGAGCGAGGAGGCGTGCACCGACGGCGTGCGCGCTGGCCTCGTCGCGGAGGGCGACGTGCTCGTCGTGCGCTACGAGGGCCCCGCCGGCGGGCCGGGCATGCGCGAGATGCTAAGCGTCACGGCGTCAGTGATCGGAGCCGGCATCGGCGACTCCGTCGTACTCGTCACCGATGGCCGCTTTTCCGGCGCGACCCGCGGGCTGATGGTCGGGCACGTCGCCCCTGAGGCCGCACGCGGCGGACCCCTTGCGGTTGTGCAGGACGGTGATGTGATCGCAATCGACGTGGACGCGGGCACGCTCGTCCTGGAGCTCGACGACCGCGAGCTGGCGGAGCGCCTCATCGGATGGGAGCCCCCTCCTCCACGCTATGACGTTGGTGTGTTCGCGCGCTACCGGGCGCTCGTGTCTTCCGCGTCTGACGGCGCCGTTCTCGTGCCGCCCGCGTGAAAGACGTGCGCGGGCGGCCCGCTTACTCCCGGCTGCGTGACGTAGACGTTTCCGTCCGGCGCCGCCGTCGTGATGAAGAGCGAGCGCCCGTCGTCGCCGCCGAAGCAGCACGAGGTGACGTTCTCCGCCGGGACTTCGAGCACCGCGTCGAGGCGGCCTCGGTCGTCGTAGCGATGGACGCAGCTCCCGCCGTAGAGCGCGACCCAGACGCCGTCCTCGTCGTCGACGGTAAGCCCGTCGGGGATGCCATCACTCTTGTCGATCGAGACGAACGGCCGCCGCTCGTCGAGCCGCCCCGAGGCGAGTTCGAAGTCGAAGACGTCGACGCGGTACACGGCCGAGTCGATGTAGTACATGCGGGTGTCGTCGCTAGTCCACCCAAGGCCGTTCGAAAGCGTCACCCTGTCGAGCACTCGCTGGAGCCTGCCGTCGTAGCGGTAGAGCGCGCCCGCGCCCGGCGTGAGGTCGAGCCTCATCGTCCCGATCCAGAAGCGACCGGCTGCATCGCAGGCGCCGTCGTTCGAGCGCATAGCCGGTCCGTGCGGCAGCAGGACGAGGGTACGCACCGACTCGTCGGCAAGATCGACCAGCGCAAGGCGATCGGCCAGCGCAACGAGCGCCGCGCGGCCGGTCGTGGGCGCCGCCGCGCCCACCATCGCCTCGAGGCCGATCGCCCGGTCTTCCCCGCTCTCGAGAACGTGCAGTTCGCAGCCTTCGATGTCCACCCACAGCAGCCGCCCTGTTGCCCCGTCCCAACGTGGTCCCTCCCCAAGCTTCGCGTTCGCGGGTACGGCGATCTCCACGGCGTAAGGTTTGCATGATCGCAGGCGTGCGCGGGAAGAAAACGGGATGACGCGCTTCTCCGGCAAGCGTGCGCTCGTCACCGGCGCGGGGTCGGGCATCGGCGCGGCCGTCTCACGCCTGCTCGAGGCCGAGGGCGCGGAGGTCGTCGCCGCGGACCTCACCGGGACCGACGTCCACCTCGACGTCCGTGACGAGGCGCAGGTCGCTGCTGTTGCGCATGACGTCGACGTGCTCGTCAACGTCGCGGGCATCGGCTCTACGACCAACGCGCCGGAGACGCCGCTCGACGTCTGGGAGGACGTCTTCGCCGTGAACGCCCGCGGGACGTTCCTCTGCTGCAAGCACGCGATCCCGACCATGATCGCGCGAGGTGGCGGGTCGATCGTTAACATCGCGTCCGTCGCAGCGATCGTGGGCCTCCGCAACCGGGCGGCGTACTGCGCGTCGAAGGGGGCGGTGGTCTCGTTCACGCGTGCGCTCGCGGTCGATCATGTGAATGACGGCATCCGCGTCAACGCCGTCTGCCCGGGAACCGTCGACTCGCCCTGGGTGCGGCGCCTCGTCGAGGAGGCCGGCGAGTCGCTCGACGAGCTGACCGCGCGGCAGCCGCTGGGCCGGCTGGGAACACCTGAGGAGATCGCGGAGGCGGTCGCCTACCTCGCTTCCGATGCAGCGGGCTTTGTGACGGGGAGTGTCTTCGTGATCGACGGCGGGCTCACGGCGGCGTAGTGCTGGCCCTCGTCACGCAGCCGGGTCACACCCACACAACACATGTCGAAGACGTTCCGGCCGTGGAGGCGCGCGAGGGCGAAGTGCTCGTCCGCACGCTCGAGGTGGGCGTGTGCGGCACCGACCGCGAGATCTCGGAAGGCCTCTTCGGGGTCGCACCTGAGGAGGAGCCGCTGCTCGTGCTCGGCCACGAGGTGCTGGCGGTCGTCCTGCGAGACGGCTACGGCTTCACGCGCGGCCAGCTCGTCACTGCGACGGTGCGCCGCTCGTGCGGGCATTGCATCGCCTGCGCGGAGGACTCGCCGGACTCCTGTCTGACCGGCGACTACAGCGAGCGCGGGATCACACGCCTGCACGGCTACGCCCGTGAGCTCGTCGCGGAGGATCCGGAGCAACTGGTCGCAATTCCGAAATCGCTCGGCCGCCTCGGCGTGCTCGCGGAGCCGACGTCGATCTGCGAGCGCGCGCTCCGACATGCCCGGACGATCGGCGGGCGGCAGCCGTGGCAGCTCGAGCGCGCGCTCGTCATCGGCGCAGGCGCGATCGGCCTGCTGATGACGTACCTCCTGCGCCTCGCAGATGTGGAAGTGTGCACTGCGTCGCTCGAACCTGAGAACGAGCTCGTCGAACAGTCCGGCGCGCGCTACGTCTCGACGCGCGACAACGAGCTGTCCGAGCTCGGGACGTTCGACCTCGTGGTCGAAGCGGCCGGCAACGCGCAGTTGATGGCGCGGACGCTCGACCTGCTCCGCCGAAGCGGAGTCGCATGCCTGCTCGGGATCGACCCGCGTGACCAGACCGTCGAGCTCGACGGACGGGTGCTGGGCGTCGACACGATCCTCGAAAACCGCGTTCTCTTCGGAAGCGTCAACGCGCACCGCCGGGACTGGCTGGCCGCGGTCGATGATCTCGATCGAGCGCGCGAGCGCTGGCCGGAAGCGCTGGACCAATTCGTCACGCTCCGCGTCCCGCTCGACCGCTTCTCGGAGGCCTTCGAACATCGCGATGGCAAGGCGACGCTCGTTCTCTCGGACTAGTACCGGATCAGCTGCGGAGGCCTGCGGCCTCGAGTGCCTGCCGAGCGAGCGCTTCGTCGACCTCGCCCGGCAACCCGCTCACGCCGACCGCGCCCACCCGAGTCTCGCCCTCGAACACGGCGAGGCCGCCGAGGAAGAAGGTGAAAAGCGGGTCGAAGCTCTCGCGCTCGACAGCGTCCTCGCGGACTTTGTTCGCCAGCTCTCGAGTCGAGCGCGCGTCACTCCGCGCGGCGGTGTACGCCTTGCGCTGAGCGTTCAGGCGCGTGTCCGGTGCCGCGCCGTCCATCGTCGCGGCCGCGACGATCTCGCCGTGCGTGTCCGCGACGAAAACCGAGACCGGGCTGGACGCCTCCCGAACCACGAAATCCACGATCGCCTGTGCGTCCTCGAGCTTCACGAGGCGATTCTACGGGCCAGGTTGGACTTCCACCTTTCGGCCTAGAGGCGAAACGTGCTGTAGTTCAACTGCATGCGCATCGACGTCACCCGCCTCGCACGGCGAGTTTTGGTCCTGGTGGTTGTCTCGGGCCTCCCCGCCTTGGCTGTCACAGCCCCCTCGGGCTGGCCTTCTGCGGCAAACGTCGCGAGTCACGCCTCGAGCTCCGGCTTCGAGGGGATTCGCTTGCAGAACGTCGCCGGCCGGGTCGGACTCGACTTGCGTCAAGGTGCGTTTCGCTTCGGTGTCTCGCCCGACCCGGCGGCGATGACCGGAGGCGGGCTGTGTGCTCTCGACTACAACAACGACGGCTGGGTCGATCTGTTCGTCGTGAACTCGTATTCGCAAGCCGACGTCGATCGTTGGCATAAGCACGGCGGCCTGCCTCGGAGCGCCCTCTTCCGCAACACGAGAGGCCACTTCACCAGCGTGAGCCGCCGCTCGAGAGCCGACCTCGCCGTCCGTGGCGAGGGGTGCGTGGCTGCAGACTTCAACGGGGACGGCTACGCGGATCTCTACGTGACGACTGACGGCTACGACAAGCTGCTCTGGAACAACGGCGACGGCACGTTCACGGAAGGGGCCCGCGCGGCTGGAATCCATAGCTACGGGTGGCACGCCGGAGCCGCGGTCGCAGACGTGAACGGCGACGGCCGTCCCGATCTGTACGTCGCGGGCTACGCCGACCCCAACGTCCCCGTTCCCGGCTCCGCTGCGGGGTTCCCGAACAACGTCGCCGGCGTCCGCGATCTCCTGTACCTCAACGTCGGGCGCGGCCGCAATGGACATTCGAAGTTTCGCGAGGTCGGCGTTCAGGCAGGCCTCGAGGCCGCGCGGTTGGATCACAGCCTCGGTGCAGTCTTTTCCGATTTCGACGGCGACGGGCGGCCCGATCTCTTCGTCGCCAACGACGGTGACCCGAACCGGCTCTACCAGAACATCGCCTGGCCCGGCGGGAGGAAGGCCGATCCGGCGGAGCTCGGCTTCCGCTTCGAGGAGCGCGCAGCCACCGCGGGCGTGGCCGATCCGAATGCGGGAATGGGTGTCGCGGCCGCGGACTTCAACGGTGACGGGCGCACCGACTTGTTCGTCTCGAACTCGCGGGGCCAGGGCCATGCGGTCTACACCGGGCAGCAGCCTCTCGCGTCCGGATCGTCGTTCACCGACGTCAGAGCGGCTTTCGCGCCGGCGTTCGGCAAGACGTTCACCGGCTGGGGCGCTTCCTTGGTCGACCTCGACCTGGACGGCAATCTCGACCTCGTGCTCACCAACGGCGGAATCCCGGTGATCAATCTCGCGCGGAACGCGCAGCCGATCCAAGTGCTCGAAAACATGGGCGCACCCCCGAGGTCTGCACCCCAATTCACGGACGGGACCGCACTCGTCGGCGGAAACGACCTTCCTCGCGTCGTCGGCCGCGGCCTCACGACGGCCGACTTCAACAACGACGGCCGCCTGGACATCGCCATCAATACGATCGGCGGGAAACTGGAGCTCCTGCGTCCGACGGGAGCCGTCGGCCACTGGCTCGCGGTGCGGCTCGCCAAATTCTCGCCGGGAGCGGTCGTGACTGCGGTCCTCCCGGACGGTCGCCGGCTCGTACGCGAGGTGCAGGCAGGCTCGAGCTATCTGTCATCGCAGGACCCTCGCGTGCATTTCGGACTCGGCGCGGCGACGAGCGTGAGTCAGCTCATCGTTCGCTACCCGGGCGGTCACATCGTCGAGCGCAACAACATCCCGGCCGACCGCATCGTCTTCTTCGGCCGCCAGACGCGGAGCGCCACCGCTGCACGATCGACCGCGCTCGCACGGGCAGGTCGAAGTCAGCACCTCTCCCAGACTGCGCCGTACCTGATCGACGGGTGTACACCGGCCGACCTGAAGGGGCACTCGGTCGCCCGCGTGTGGGACGAAGCCATGCTCGACGCCATCAGGCGGGACCTCCCGGCGCCGACCACCCACTCCCGGAACCTCTTCGACGTCTCGGCAGCGATGTGGGATGCCTGGGCGGCCTACGACCCCAAGGCGGACGGCTACTTCGTCACCGAGAGAGACAAGGCTCCCGACGTCGAGGCTGCCCGGGAGACCGCAATCAGTTACGCGGCATACCGCGTCCTGCTCTGGCGCTACGCGTACGGCGCCAATGTGCGGGTGACGTTCGACGAGCTCACCAGGACCTTGCGCTCGCTCTGCTACCGGCTGGACTTCACGAGCACGAAGGGTGACTCACCGGCCGCACTCGGCAATCGCATCGCGGCCGCGGTGATCCGGTATGGAAGGCGCGACGGCTCGCTCGAACGACTCCGCTATGCCGACGAGAGCTATCTCCCGGTGAACGCCCCTCTCGTCGTCGCCGAGCCCGGGACGGGGATGCACGATCCGACCTTCTGGCAGCCGCTCGCGCTCGATCACAACGTCTCCCAGAACGGGCTCACGGTGCCCGGGAAGGTGCAGACGTTCATCGGCGCGCAGTGGGGCCATGTGCGGGGATTCGCCCTGCCGGCCTCGAAGAGCGGCGTCCCGATCGACCCCGGCCCGCCGCCGATCGGCACGCCCAAGGATGCGGCCTACAAGCAAGCCGCCGTCGACGTCATCCGCAAGAGCGCCGGGCTCGACCCCGCCGACGGGCAGGCGGTCGACATCGGGCTGGACGCGCTGGGAAACAACCCGCTCGGGACGAACGACGGCCACGGATACTCGGTGAATCCGGTGACGGGTAAGCCGTACGAGCCTGAGCGTGTTCTCAAGGCCGACTACGCTCGCGTGCTTGCCGAGTTCTGGGCCGACGGCCCCAACTCGGAGACCCCGCCCGGCCACTGGAACGTGATTGCCAACACCGTCTCGGATTCGCCGCTGATGGCGTCGCGGATCGGTCCAGGAGCAGGGAACCGCCTGCGCTGGGACGTGCAGATGTACTTCGCTCTCAACGGCGCAGTGCACGACGCCGCGATCGCCGCGTGGGGGTTGAAGCGCAAATACCAATCGGTTCGCCCGATCTCGATGATCCGCTACCTGGCCCAGCACGGACAGTCGAGCGATCCCAGCCTTCCTTCTTACGATCCGGAGGGCCTGCCGTTGATCCCGGGCCTCATCGAGGTGATCACGAAGGAATCGAGCGCGCCGGGAAAGCCCCACGCCGCTCTTGCCGATCACGTCGGCGAGATCGCTATCCGGGGCTGGCGTGGCAACCCGAAGGATCCGAATGAGACGAGCGGCGTGGGCTGGATCCTGGGCGAGCGCTGGGTGCCCTACCAGAAGGCGACCTTCGTCACCCCCGCGTTCCCGGGCTTCGTGTCCGGCCACAGCACCTTCAGCCGTGCGGCAGCCGAGGTGCTCGCCGCATACACCGACAGCCCCTACTTCCCCGGAGGAGAGTTCACGCAGACCTTTGCCCCCGGCTACCTCAAATTCGAGCATGGGCCGAGCAAGCCGCTGACGCTCCAGTCGGCGACGTATTACGACGCCGCCGACCAGGCCGGGATCTCGCGCATCTACGGCGGCATCCACATCGCCGCGGACGACTTTGCCGGCCGCCGGATCGGATCGAGGGTCGGCAAGCAGGCGTGGGCGCTCGCCGAGCGCTACTTCGCCGGCACCGTGCGGTAGGAGGCGGCTAGCGGCCCGAGCGCGCCTGAAGCCTGCGCGCGATCGTGTCCAGCGTGACGGCGAGCAAGAGGATGGTGCCCGTGACGATGTAGATCGTCCCCGTCTTGTATCCCGCCGTGTTGAGCCCGTTCGAGACCGTCGCGATCACGAGCGCGCCGAGGAGCGCGCTGCGCACCTCGCCGCGACCACCGAACAGGCTCGTGCCGCCGATGACCGCCGCGGAGATCGCGTCGAGCAACAGCGTGCCGCCGCCGACGTTGAGGTCGACCGAGTTCAGCCGCGCGGCAAGGATGACGCCTCCCACCCCGGCCATGGCCCCGGAGATGATGAAAACGATGATGCGGATGCGGGCGACGTTGATGCCGGCGCGACGAGCCGCTTCGGCACTGCCGCCGACGGCGTAGACGTGGCGGCCGAACGGGGTTCGCTTGGCAAGGAAGCTCAAGCCGACCAGGAAGATGACGACCAGGACGCCGGCCAGCGGTAGCCCATTGGGCACGCTGGCGTGGTTGGAGACCGCGACGGTGCCGAAGCAGGCGACCGCGACGCCGATGACTTTGGCGATAAGGAGCAGCGGTCTTCGGATCGCCACGCCGGCGCGGCGCTTGCCGAGCAGGCTGCCCAGCGTGCCGACGGCGTAGATACCAGTGACGACTGCCGCGATGATCCACCCCGCGGTCGACGTGAAGAAGTAGACGGCCGTGTCGTTGATCCACTGGCTTTCGATCACGATCACGCCCTTGACCTCGAGCACCTGCAGGATCACCCCTTGCCAGATCAGAAGGCCCGCGAGCGTGACGACGAACGACGGGACGCCAACCAGAGCCACGACCGCGCCCTGCACGCCGCCGATGAACGCACAGATACCCACCGCGATCGCGATCGCGACGAGGGCTGGGTACTCGTGGCCGCTACCCGGTAGCTGGAACTCCGCGACTGTCAGGGCCGCTATTCCGCTCAGATACCCGATCGAAAGGTCGATCTCGCCCAGCAGGAGGACGAAGACCACGCCGAAGGCGAGCATGGTCACGCCGGTCATCTGGACGATGACGTTGTTGAAGTTGTCGGCTGTGAAGAAGTTCGTCGCTTTGAAGCTGAAGAAGACGACGATGACCACCAGACCGATGGCGATCGGCAGGATGCCGAGGTTCCCCGTCCTCAGGTTGTCGTAGGCCCGGCGCCAGAGGCGTGCCTGCGTTTCGGCTTCGTCTCCTTCCGGGAGACCGATGCCCGGTGCGGCGACGTCGACTTCGGAGCTCACGACGCCAGCTCCGGCGCTGTAGTCGGGATGCCCGCGACCTTGGTGGGAATCCCTGCGGTGATCGCCTGCACGACCTCCTGCTGGGTGGTCTTCTCCCGTTCGTAGACACCCACGTCGCGGCCGAGGCGCAACACGGTGATGCGCGTCGCCACCTCGAAGACGTCGTGCAGGTTGTGCGAGATGAGCACGACGGCCAGGCCCTGGTCGCCGAGGCGCTTGACGAGCTCGAGCACCTGACGCGTCTGCGCGACACCGAGCGCTGCGGTGGGCTCGTCGAGAATGACGAGCTTGGAGTTCCACTGCACGGCCTTGGCGACGGCGACCGACTGCCGCTGGCCGCCCGATAGCGAGGCTACCGGCTGACGGATCGAGCGGATCGTCGTGACAGACAACGACCTGAGGGTCTCGGCCGTGCGCTGCTCCATGATCGGCTCTTTCAGGCGCCAGAGCCGGTCGCGCTCCTCGCGGCCCAGGTACATGTTCTGGACCACGTCGAGGTTGTCGCACAGTGCGAGATCCTGGTAGACGATCTCGATTCCCAGCCTGGCCGCGTCCTTCGGCCCGGTGATGTGAACGGGCTTCCCTTCGAACAGGATCTCGCCGCTGTCCACGCCGTGGATGCCGGCGACGCACTTGATCAGGGTCGACTTGCCCGCGCCGTTGTCGCCGACGAGCGCCATGACCTCTCCGTGGCGCACCTCGAAGTCGACATCGGTGAGCGCTTGTACCGACCCGAACGACTTCGAGATACCGCGGAGTTGGAGGATCGGCGTCTCGCTCACGGGTGTCGGGTTTCCTACCACAAAGCCGGTGGAGACGCCCGCTTGGGCGCCTCCACCTGTCGGTCCTCTATGGCCCTAGCAGAACTGCGCGAACTCGCCCACGCACACGTCGCTCTTCTTCAAGAACTTGTCCTTGAAGAGTCTCGTGTAGTTGGCCTTCGTGATCGAGACGACCGGAATCTGGACGGTCGGCTCCTTCTTGCTGCCGTTCTTGCGGAACCCGTTGACCCCGGGCACCTTCGTGTGCTTCAGCAGCGCGACAGCCGCCGCCGCGGCTGCGTTGGCCTCGAGGGGCACGTACTTGTAGACAGTCATCGTCTGCCAGCCCGAGATGATGTTCTGCACGCCCTGGACGGTCGCGTCCTGTCCCGACAGCGCGATCGGCTTCAGCTTCTTCGCCTTCAGGGCGGCAATCACGGCGCCGGCGATGCTGTCGTTCGCCGCGATGGCCCCGTCGATCTTGTTGCTCGTCTTGAGCAGCATCTGCTCGAAGATCGGCTGAGCGTTGGTCGCCAGCCAGAGCGGCACGAACTGTTGCGGGCCCTTGGTCAGCTTGCCGCTCTTGAAGAGCGGGTTCAGAACGGCGTCGTTCCCGCTCTTGAACCAGAACGCGTTCTGATCTGTCGGGCCGCCCCAGAGCTCGGCGACGACGGGCTTCGACTTCGACCCCAGGGCCTTGACGACGCCCTTGGCCTGAGCCGCGCCGACGGCCTTACCGTCGAAGCTGACGTAGACCTTCGCGATACCGCCGACCACCTGACGGTCGTAGTCGATCGACTGACCGCCGGCCTTTGCGAACTTCTTCTCGATCGCGATCGACGTGCCCTGGGCGATGTCGGTGACGATGGCCACCTTCGCCCCGCGGGACAGACACGAATCGGCCTGCGAGACCATCTTCTGCGGGTCGTTCAGCGCGTTCGTGATCGAATAGGTCACTCCGGCCTTCTTCAGGGCCTTGGCGAAGTACGGTGCGTCGAACTGCACCCAGCGGACGGATGATTTCGTGTCCGGAAGCAGGACGCAGACCTGAATGTTTGCGGAGCTCCTGGCTGTTGCACCGGTAGCCGCGATTGCGACTGCGACACCGACCAGGACTACGATGAGCCCCGCCGCCGCCGACCTACGAAAGAATCGTTTCTTCACTGCAGCCTCCTAGGTGATGAGATTCGGAAACTCTAGTACGAATTCACGCACTTTTCAGATCGATCGTTGGGTCACAGGATCTCCTTCACGACACACGCGCGCGATACTAGGCTCCTCACAGACAACCGTGGAGCCTCAAATGTCTCAGGAGGGCGCGACATGAAGACCTCGCTCGGAATCTGGGCGCTTGGGCCCATGGTCACACGCTTTGTGCCTGGCGGTTACAAGCCGCAAAAGGTGGGCGAAACGACTGCCGCACGCGTGCGGCAAGCTGTCGAAGGTCTCGGAGACCTGATCGACGGCTACGAGTTCCACTACCCGCAAGAGCTGTCGGAGGAGAACCTGGACGAGGTCCGCGAAGCACTGGACGGACACGACATCTACTGCCTCGCGACCGGCCTGCATCTCGATCCGCGCTTCGGCCGTGGTGGCCTCGTGTCACCCGACGAAGCGACGCGGGCGGAGGCACTGCGCCAGACGCTTGCGGGGATCGACTTCGCCGGTGAGCTCGGCTCCCACTTCATCATCTGGCCCGGGATCGAGGGCTACAACTACCCGTTTCAGACGCCCTACGCGGAAAGTTGGGCCTGGTTCGTCGAGGGAATCGGTCAGGCGGCCGAGCGTTGCCGGGAGCGTGGGATCCTGCTCTTCCTCGAGCACAAGAACTCGGAGCCTGCGATGAAGATCCTCATGCGCAACGTCGGTATGACGCTGCACGTGATCCACAAGCTCCGCGCCGAGGGCCTCGACAACATCAAGGTCAATATGGACTGGCAGCACCTGCTGATGAACGGCGAGAATCTTGCGGAGTACGCGGCCCTGCTCGCGGCGGAGGGAGTGCTCGGCCATCAGCATGCGAACTCGGGCTGGGGGACCTTCGACGACGACAACATGGTCGGAGCGCTCGCGTTCATGGAGACGCTCGAGCTCGCCGTCGAGCTCCGTCGTGCCGGCTACGGCGAGAACGGCGAACGGCTCGGCTTCGATCTGTATCCGTATACCGAGGATGCGGTGGCGGCCACACGGCGCAGCCTGCTGCAGTGGCGCTTCATCGAATCCGCCGCGTCGCGGATCGACGACTCCGCGCTGCGAGCGGCGCAGAGGCAAAAGGACGCCGTTGCCGCGTACGAGCTCGTCTACGCGGCACTCGGCGGGTGACGCAGCTCGTCGGTCTCGACGTCGGCACGACGGGTGTCAAGGCGCTCGCGCTTTCGCCAGAAGGTGACGTGCTCGCCCGGGCCGAGGAGAGCTACGAACTCTCGACACCGCACCCCGGGTGGGCCGAACAGGATCCGGAAGACTGGTGGCGGGCAGCCGAGCGGGCCTTGGCCGCGCTCGGTGGCCAACCAACCGCGATCGGCCTCTCCGGTCAGATGCATGGTCTCGTTGTTCTCGACGACGAAGATCGCGTGCTTCGGCCGGCGATCCTGTGGAACGACCAGCGGACGGGAGCGGAGTGCGTCGAGATCGAGGAGCGGGTCGGGCTCACACGGCTGATCCAGCTGACAGGGAACCGCGCGCTCACAGGCTTCACGGCTCCGAAGCTGCTCTGGCTACGCCGCCACGAGCCGACCACGTATTCGCGGGTCGCACGCGTGTTGCTGCCGAAGGACTACGTCCGCCTGCGTCTTACGGGCGAGCACGCGATCGACGCCACGGACGCGTCGGGCACCCTGCTGTTCGACGTCGCCGGGCGGCGCTGGAGCCAGGAGATGGTCGAGGCGCTCGAGCTCGACCCGGCGTGGCTGCCGCGAGCACTGGAGTCGCCGGAGGTCTCGGGCGAGACGGCAGCGGGCATTCCGGTTGCCGCGGGTGCCGGCGATCAGGCGGCGGCGGCGCTCGGCGTCGGCGTGGACCGGCCGGGCCCGGTCGCGGTGGTGCTCGGTACGTCAGGCGTCGTGTTTGCGGCATTGCCGGCCTTCGCCGCCGATCCGCAGGCGCGCGTGCACGCGTTCTGCCACGCCGTTCCGGGCGGCTGGCACGCGATGGGAGTCATGCTGTCCGCGGCCGGCTCGCTGCGCTGGTTGCGCGACGCTCTCGGGAGCGGGAGCGGGTATGACGAGCTGACCGCGGCGGCCCAGGAATGGCCGCCGGGCACAGAGGGGCTGACCTTCCTCCCCTATCTCACCGGTGAGCGGACGCCGCACGCGGACCCGCACGCCCGGGCCGCTTTCGCCGGCCTCACGCTCCGCCACGACCGCGGGGCGCTCGTCCGCGCCGTCCTGGAGGGTGTCGCGTACGGGCTGCGGGATTCGCTCGAGCTGCTGCGCGAACTCGGGGTCGACCCGCGTGCCGGCCACGTTTCCGGCGGCGGAGCTCGCAGCGAGCTGTGGCTTCGCATCCTCTCCTCGGTCCTCGGCCTGCCCATCCAGCGCATGGCGACGGACGAGGGCTCGGCATATGGAGCGGCGCTGCTCGGCGGGGTGGCCGCCGGAGTCTTTCGCGACGTCCACGAGGCCGTCGCCACCTGTGTCCGTCTGCTCGACCCGGTCGAGCCGGACCCTCAGTGGTCTGCCGCGTATGAGCGCGGTTACCGCCGCTTCCGACTGCTCTATCCGGCCCTTCGACCCTTGGAGGACGTATGACGACGCCCGACGCAGCGGTCAAGTGGGGGATCCTCTCGACCGCCGACATCAACCGGAAGGTCATTCCCGGCGCGCACGCCTCGGAGAAGCTCGAGCTCATAGCCGTGGCGAGCCGCGACCAGCGGCGGGCAGAGGAATACGCGCTGGAATGGGAGATCGAGCGGGCGTACGGCTCGTACGACGCGTTGCTCGAGGACTCCGATGTCGAGGCCGTGTACATCTCACTGCCGAACACGCTGCACTGCGAGTGGTCGATCCGCGCACTCGAAGCGGGAAAGCACGTCCTCTGCGAGAAGCCGATGAGCAGGCACGTCGGCGACGTCGAGGCGGCGTTCGACGCGGCGGAGAAGGCGCAGCGAATCCTGATGGAGGCGTTCATGTACCGCCACAACCCTCAGACCAAACGGCTCCGTCAGCTCGTGGACGGGGGCGCGATCGGGGACTTGCGGATCGTCCGCTCCTGCTTCAGCTATTCGCTGTACGACGCGGAGAACATCCGCCTGCGGACGGAAGTGGAGGGCGGCAGTCTGATGGATGTCGGCTGTTACTGCGTAAGCGGATCCCGTTTGCTCGCCGGTGAGCCCGAGCACGTGTACGGGCAGCAGTTCGTCGGCCCGAGCGGCACAGACTGGGTCTTCACTGGCACCATGCCTTTCCCGGGCGACGTCTTCGCCCAGTTCGACTGCGGGACGGCCCTTCCCGAGCGTGACGAGCTCGAGGCGATTGGGAGCGATGGGTCGCTCTTCCTCGACGATCCATGGCACTGCCGCGAGCCGGTGATCGAGCTTCGCCGCGACGCCGGGATCAAGCGGATCGAGGTCGAGCGCGGCGACTCGTATCGGCTCGAACTCGAGAACCTCAGCGACGCTATCCGGGGCGCTCCCGATCCTCTCTTGGGCCGCGAGGACGCCGTTGGTCAGGCGCGTGCGATCGACGCGCTCTATCGCTCGGCGGTAAGCGGCACGGCGGCTTCCTTGTAGCGCATCAGTGCGACAAGCGTCACGAGGCAGAGCACGGCGAGGCCGAGGTACGAGACCGCGTCGGTGGTCGCGGATGCGACCGCGCCGCCGATCGCCGAACCGCCAGCCTGACCCGGCGCCCACGCGACGTTGACCAGCGCGAACGCGTAGCCGTACTCGAGCCCGCTCTGCTCGGCGGCGTCCGTCACCAACGACATGGCCGGAGTCCAGAAGCTTCCGAAGGCGAACCCGGCGCAGACCACGAGGAATGCAAGCAGCAACG
>DASWGR010000060.1:0-28602 GCA_036393535.1 Gaiellaceae bacterium
CTGGTCAAGGCCGGGATTATCGACCCGACCATGGTCACGCGCTCGGCGTTGCAGAACGCCGCCTCGATCGCGAAGAACATCCTCATGACCGAGGCGATCGTCGCCGAGCCACCCGAAAAGGCCGGAGCCGGCATGGGCGGCGGCATGGGCGGCATGGGCGACATGGGCGGAATGATGTAAGGCAAGCGGGCCATAGAACCTAAGCGGTCGGGTTCAGCGAGAAGGCCGGCCAGAGGCCGGCCTTCTGCGTGTCTAGCGCGATCCCGAGGCGTCGCCGCCGGGGACGGCGATCGAACGCGATCGGGATTCCGACCAGAGCCAGAAGGCGGCGGAGCGCGGGTCGGCCGAGGCCCTCGCGACCGCGGGATAACGGGGGAACTTGTCCGCCGGTGGCTCGGCGGCGACACTACGGCTGCAGATGGTGGAGACGAGTCTGGTCGAAGTGCGTGCGGTTGGCCGCGCCTGCGTGCTCACGCTACGGCGAGAGGAGAAGCTGAACGCGCTCTCTCAGGCGCTCGAGAGGGAGCTGAAGGAGGCGCTCGACGCGGCCGCGGTCGTCGAGAGTGCTTGCGTCATCATCACGGGCACCAGTCGAGCGTTCTCCGCAGGGGCCGACATCGACGAGCTTCGCGACCGCGATCCGTCCGCCATCGCGGCCTACTACCGTGAGACGGGCGACGTGTACGAGCGTGTCGCTGCGCTCACCCAGCCGACCGTGGCCGCGGTGGCCGGCTACTGCCTCGGCGGCGGGCTCGAGCTCGCTCTGGCCACCGACTTTCGTGTCGCCGAGGAGACGGCGGTCTTCGGCTTTCCGGAGGTCTCGGTCGGGATCCTGCCGAGTTCCGGCGGCACCCACCGCCTCGCAAGGCTCGTCGGCCCCGCGCGGGCGAAAGAGCTGATGCTGCTCCGGCCCCGGCTCAACGCCACGGACGCCCTCGAGGTCGGCCTCGTAACAGAGGTCGTGTCCGAGGGGCAAGCGCTCTCGCGCGCTCTCGAGCTCGCCGAGCAGCTCGCCGAGCTGCCGCGCCTCGCTGTCTCCGTCGCGAAGCAGGCCGCCGACCTGATGCCGGAGGCCTCGCGCGAGGCAGGAATCATGCTCGAGCGGCTCGCGTACGGGATGCTCGCCCAGACGGAGGATGCGCGGGCGGCTGCCGAAGCTTTCGCCGCCGAGAGGCGCAAGCCGAAGTGACAGGGCCGGGGCTTGACGGGAATCGGCGGCGGGGGTGAGGATCTGCAATCAATGAGCCGGCCTCGGCCCCGCGTCGTGCCACTCGACTCGGTTCCCGCGATTCCTGCGGACGAGGCGCCGACGAAGGTGCGCATCGCCCGCCTCGTCACGAGGGAGGGCTGCGGGTCGAACCTCCTGCTCGGCGCCTGTTGGATGGACCCCGGCGAGGAGACGAACGTCTGGTCGTTCGAGGAGGACGACCGGACCGCCGAGGGCGACAAGTACTACGGCCCAGTCGACGAGACGTACTTCGTGATCACCGGGCGCCTGCGGCTGAAGTGGGACGAGAGCGAGCTCGAGATCGGACCCAACGACGCCGTCTACCTCGCGCCCGGCTGGCGCTACCACCTGAAGAACGTCGGCGACGAGCCGGCCTTTTTCGTCTACGGAATGGCGCCTTCGCCGGTCTGATCGTGGCGGCGACGCTCGACGTCTTCTGGCACGAGGACGTCTTGCTTCACGACACCTCCAGAGGCCTCTGCGAACGCCAGTGCGCTAGGCGCGCGGCGGCTCGCGCGCGAGACCCCAGGCGTCGAGGCCGCCGTCGACCACGACCGTCGTCCCTGTGACGTAAGCCCCGCCCTCGGAGGCGAGAAACGCGATCACCGCCGCCACCTCCTCCGGGCGTCCGAGTCGGCCGAGCGGAACCGCGCGCTCCCAATCGGCGACCTTTTCGGAGCCGTAGCCGTCGAGCCCTTCCGTGCGGATGCTTCCGGCCGCGACGCAAACAGCGCGGATCCGGTAGCGGCTCCACTCGTTCGCGAGCGCACCGGCGAGGTTCTCGAGGGCAGCACGGGCCGACGACGCGTGCGCCATCTCCGGGATCCCGCGCCTCGGGCTGAATCCGACGAACACGACGAGGCCGGACCGGCTCGGGATCATCGAGCGGACGGCGACGAGCTGCGTCAGGTCCCAGGCCGCGTCGACCACGAGCCGTTGGACGGCACGCCAGCCCTTGAGCGAGATCTCCTCCGCGGGGGCGAGGAACTGGCCGCCGGCGCAGTGGACGAGCACGTCGATCGCCCCGAAGCGCTCGAGGGTCCGCTCAACGAGGCGCTCGACCTCCTCGGGCTCGCGCACGTCGGCCGGGATCGCCAGGCACTCAGCCCCCGCCGCCTCGAGCTCCGCGCTCGCTGCCTCGAGCGGCTCCGGCCGGCGCCCGCAGATCGCCACGCGCGCGCCTGTTCGCGCAAGCTCCCGCGCCGTCGCCCTGCCGATTCCGGTCCCGCCTCCGGTCACGAGCGCGACGCGTCCGGCGTTCGCGTCCGGCGCAAGCGGCGAGCGAAAGGCGTTCACGGTCCCACCACCGCCCCCTCCGGAGCCCGCCCCTCGAGCACGGCCCGTACCGCGAGCGCCGAGCGACGGTAGACCTCCTGCTCGGCCTCGCCTGTGCCGGCGAGCAGCTCGCACACGCGGTCGAGGGGGAACGGAGGCACGTCGACGAGCACGCGTCCGCTGACCATGGCCCATAGTAAGCAGGCGGCAGTAGTGGAACGACCACTTATGATTGTCGAGCCGCGCGATCGAGGCCCGTTGCGGCCTTCGACCGTCGGCGGGCGGAGGATTCGTGACCAACACCGCAAGCACACCGGCGACGGCCGCGACGTGGGGCGTCGACTCGGAATACGGGCTTCTCCGGGACGTCCTCCTTTGCAGCCCCGACAACTTCCACTGGCTCCCGACCTCGTCGGTCTCGAAGGCCACGCTCGCCTCGGGGGCCGTCTTCGACCGCGACCTCGCGCTGCGCCAGCACGCCGAGATGGTCGACGCCTACGCGGGCGCCGGCGTGAACGTGCACTACCTCGAGCCGGACCCGCACCTCCCGTACCAGGTCTACGCACGGGACTCGAGCTTCATGACGCCCTACGGAGCGGTCGTCACGCAGATGGCCCAGTGGTGGCGTCGCGGAGAGTACGCGCCTGTGATCCGCTTCTACGAGGAGAACGACGTCCCGATCTACAAAATGGTCACTGCCGGGTCGTTCGAGGGCGGCGACTTCCACATCATCGAACCCGGGTGCGCGCTCGTCGGCTACTCGGGGGAACGGACGCAGGAGCAGGCCGCGCGCCAGGTGGCGGACTGGATCGAGGCCGAAGGCTGGGAGGTCGTGCTCGAGCCGATCGCCGAGCACTACGTCCACATCGACCTGATGGTGTGCATGCTCGCACCGAAGCTTGCCGCCGTATGTCCCGAGACGACGAGCGAGCGCGTGCTCGATTGGCTTCGCTCGAAGAAGATCGAGCTCGTGGAAGTCGGCTTCCGCGACACGATGGCCCTCGGCTGCAACGTCCTCGCGCTCGGAAGCGACCGCGTGCTCTCGACTGCGGGGTCCACGGATCTGAACGCGAAGCTACGCGCCCGGGGCTTCACGGTCTACGACCCCGACGTCTCGATGTTCACCATGGGAGGCGGGGGCGTCCACTGTCTGTGTCAGGCGCTCCGCCGCGACGCGGCGCCATAGGGACGGGACGCTCGGATCCGAGCATCCGTCCGGCAGCTACGGCCGACCTCGATGCCGTCCGGGCCTGCGTGCGCGAGGCATACGCGCCCTACGTGCCGCGCATCGGCCGCGAACCTGCTCCGATGACCGCCGACTACGCCGACCTGATCGGCCGCGGCGAGGTCTGGGTGGCCGACGAGGCGGGCCGAGTGGTCGGCGTCCTCGTTCTCCGGCCTGGTGCGACCGGGCTCCTGCTCGAGAACGTCGCGGTCGTGCCTGAGCGGCAGGGGCGTGGCATCGGCCGCGTCCTGATCGCGTTCGCCGAGCGAAAGGCCCGCGATCTCGGGCTGACCGAAATCAGCCTCTACACGAACGAGCGCATGGTCGAGAACATCCACCTGTATCGAAAGCTCGGCTACGTCGAGACCGATCGGCGCGTGGAGGATGGTTTCGCCCGCGTGTTCTTCCGCAAGCCGATCGACTGACGGGCGAGGTCCTCGCGCAGACTTTACGAGCTGACGTGCACCGCTCGTCGCCGGGGTCGCGCCTCTGAGCGCGCGACGATGAAGCGCTCGACGGCCGTCGCCGCCTCCTGCAGCGGCCTGAGGGCGGCCATGCGTGCTTCGTCGTCGAAACGGAACGACGGGCCGCTGACCGTGACAATGCCGACGGGCTCGCCGTCGGCGCTCCGTACGCCGACCGATAGGGCCGAGAGGCCTTCCTCGAGCTCGTCAACGGCGCTGCTCCATCCGCGCTCCTCGATGCGCGCGAGCTCTACGCGAAGGGCCGCGGGATCGGTAATGGTCGCGCTCGTGTACGTCGGGAGCCCTTCGGCCAGGAACTTCTCGAGGCGAGCCTCGTCGTAGGTCGAGAGCAGGAGCTTCCCGATCGAGCTCGCATGGAGCGGATAGGGCTGGCCGACGTAGCTCGTCGGCCCGATGAAGCGAGGCGCGTCGATCTGATTGACGATCTCCAAGCGGCCGTCCGGGTGCACCACGGTGAGGTTGATCGTCTCCTCGACCTCCTGCGCGAGACGCTCGAGCGCCGGCAGGGCCATCTCCACGAGGAGGCGTCCCCGATCGGCCTCACGGCCAAGGCGGACGAGGTCGAAGCCGATGACGTAGCGATCGCTGTCGGTGAGGCGGTAGAGGAAGCCTTCCTCCTCGAGGGTGCGGATGAGGCGGACAGCGGTGGCCCACGGGAGGCCGGCCTGCCGGGCCAACCCCGACGCCGTCTCGCCGCCCGAGTTCGAGCCGGCGGCGCGGAGGATCGCCGTCGCCTTCTGGACTGACTGGTTGAGCTTCAAGGTCGCATCGTGCTCACGACTGTGCCGACAAGGGTCATCTTGACTCCGTGGCCGGAAACGTGGTCCACTCGCTGGCAGGGACTGTCTGGATATGTATATCCAACTAGTGAACACGGTGGGCCGGGTGTTCCGGGCCCCATGACCGTGCGGCTTGACGGTGCCCGTTCCCCGTCGTCGCCCGGCCGGCGCTCTTCAGCCCACCGCACACAAAGGAGGCGACTATGACGGACGCAGGCGAGCCCGTGGAGAGCGACGGCGCAGTCAACGGACTGACGCGCGAGGAGCTTCTCCGGGGAGCTGCGGTCGGCGGCGTGCTGATCGCAACCGGAGGGCTCAGCGAGCTCGCCGATGCGGCAGTCGCCAAGCCGAAGCGCGGCGGCACCTTCAGGCTCGGCATCACCGGCGGCGGCGCGAAGGACTTCATCGACGGGCAGCACATCGTCGCGAAGACCGACATCGCCCGCCTCGTGACCGCGTTCGAGGGGCTCTCGTACTTCAACGAGAAGTACAAGCCGGTCAATTCGCTCGCCGAGGAGCTGAAGGCGGAGAAGGCGAACCAGTGGCTGATTCGCCTGCGGCCGGGGATCGAGTTCCACAACGGCAAGACCGTTACGGCCGACGACGTGATCTACTCGATCCGCCGGACGCTCGACCCGAAGCTCGGGCTCTTTGGCCGAGGCTCGTTCGGGGCGGTCGATCCCAACCGCATGAAGAAGCTCGACAAGAGGACCGTGCGGCTCTTCCTCACGCGGGCCGACGTCACCCTCATCGACGCCTTCTCCCAGTACTTCCAGGGCATCGTCCCCGTCGGCTATTGCCCGGACGGCCTCGGCAGCCGGACGCAGAACAAGCTCCGCTACATCGGCACCGGTCCCTACAAGGTGCAGAGCTTCGTGCCCGGCCGGCAGAGCGTCCACGTTCGGAACGCGAACTACTGGCGCAGCGGCCAACCGTACTTCGACAAGGTCATCATCATCGACTTCCCCGACGACACGGCCCGCATCAACGCACTCCTCGGCGGGCAGGTCGACGCCATCACCGACGTCCCCTACGCTCAGTTGCCTCTCATCCGCAGGCGCTCCAACCTGAAGGTCTACGAGGCGCCGACCGGCGCGTGGAACCCGATCAGCATGCGCCTCGACGTGCCGCCGTTCAACGACTTGCGCGTACGGCAGGCGATGCGGCTGCTCATCAACCGGAAGCAGGTCGTCCAGGAGGCCCTGGCCGGCCACGGCCGGGTTGCGAACGACATCTACTCCCCCTTCGACCTCTGCTACGCCGGCGACGAGTTCCCGCAGCACGCCTACGACCCTGACAAGGCGAGGTCGCTCCTCAAGGCGGCCGCCCGGGAGGGCCTGACCGTCGACCTGCAGACGTCCGCGGCCGACACGGGCATGGTCGAGGAGGCCCTGATCCTCGCCCAGAACGCGAGGGCCGCTGGCGTCACCATCAACGTCAAGAACCTCGACGGCGGCACGTTCTACGGGGATCAGTACCTCAAGTGGCCCTTCGCCACGGACTATTGGGGCACGCGTAACTACCTCCAACAAGTCGGAGTGGGCAGCCTGAAGGAGTCGCCGTTCAACGAGTCGCACTGGGACGCGTCCCCGAACTACGACCGCTTCGTCTCGCTCTACAGGCAGGCCCTCGCCACGGTCAACGGGAAGAAGCGCTGCGCGATCGTCAAACAGATGCAGCGCCTGGAGTACGACACGGGCGGCCACATCATCCCGTACTTCAAGAACCTCACCGACGCCTACTCGAAGAAGGTCGGCGGCTTCAAGATCGACCGCGGGACGCTCAACCTCAACAAATACGGGAACGGGTTCCGCACGATCTACTTTGTCCAGTGAACTGCACGGAGAGGTGCCGGGGCTCCTCGCCGAGGGCCCCGCGCCTCTCCTGCCCGACCCCACGCGCCCGCGGCGCGCGAGGTTCCTCCGCGGGATCGGCGGCTTCATCGTCCGGCGCCTGTTGCTGGGCCTCCTGACGCTGTTCGTCGCGTCGTTACTGATCTTCACGGCGACGCAGGCGCTGCCGGGCGACGCGGCCCGGTCGATCCTTGGCCGGACGGCGACGCCCGCGTCGCTGGCGGCGCTCCGGGAGCAGCTCGGCCTGAAGAAGCCGGTGGTCGAGCAGTACACGGACTGGATCGGCGGCGTCTTCAGGGGCGACCTGGGCACCTCGCTCGCCGCAGGTCTCCCGGTCACGAGCCTCATCGGCGAACGCATCAAGTACTCGGGCTTCCTCATGCTGGTCGCGGCCATCATCAGCGTTCCGCTCGCCGTCCTCATCGGCGCCGTGAGCGCCCGTCGGCGAGACGGCCCTTTCGACCACGTCATGTCCACGATCACGCTGGCGCTGGCCGCGCTGCCGGAGTTCGTCGTGGCGATCGCGCTCGGCGTCATCTTCTCGACGACCGTCTTCCACTTCCTGCCGTCGGTCGGGCTCTACGAGCCCGGAGTCGCGCCGTGGCGCTACCCGAGGGAGCTCGTGCTCCCGACCCTGACTCTCATCATCGCGGTGACGCCCTACATCGCCCGCATCATGCGCGCCTCGATGGTCGAGATCCTCGAGAGCGACTACGTCGAGATGGCGCGTCTCAAGGGTTTGTCGGAGCGGCTCGTGCTCTGGCGGCACGCCGTCCCGAACGGGATCGCGCCGACGTTCCAGGTCATCGCCATCAACCTCGCCTATCTCGCCGGCGGCATCGTCGTCGTCGAGTCCGTCTTCAAGTACCCCGGCATCGGCGCCGGCTTCGTCGACGCCGTGAGTAGCCGGGACATGCCGGTCGTCCAGGCCTACGCCCTGCTCATCGCCGGCCTCTACGTCGTCCTCAACCTGCTCGCCGACGTGGCCACGATCCTCGTGAGCCCACGCCTCCGGACGTCGCTCAAGTGAGTGAGCAGGCCGTCGCGGTCGCCCCCGCGGCGCACGCACGGCAGCATCGGCCTTGGCTTCTTCTGCTCGGGGATACGTGGCGGCAGACGCGGACCAAGCTCGGCGTCACGCTCGTCGTCCTCCTCGTCGGCACAGCCGTCATCGGCCCGCTCTTCGCACCCTTCGCGCCGGAAGAATCGGTGAAGATCGCCGGGCAGTTCATCCTTCCGTTCGCGGCGCCGTCGGATGCCGCGACGCTCGGCACGGACAATCTGGGCCGCGACGTCCTCAGCCGTTTCCTCTGGGGCGGCCGCTCGGTGCTCGCGCTCTCGGCGCTCGCGACCGTTTTCGGGGCGGTGCTGGGGATCGCAATCGGACTCGTCGCCGCCTACTCGCGCGGGTTCCTCGACGACTTGCTCATGCGCGGCATGGACGTGATCCTCGCCTTCCCGCAGCTCGTCTTCGCCCTCGTTGTCGTCGCCACGGTCGGGCCCAAGCTCTGGCTCCTCGTCCTCGCCGTCGGCATCACGACGATGCCGCGAGTCGCCAGGGTCACGCGCGGCGCCGCCGTCGAGGTGGTCGAGCGGGACTTCGTCCGCGCGGCCGAGTCTCTCGGCGAGTCGAAGCGGAAGATCCTCTTCTTCGAGATCCTCCCGAACATCACGAGCCCGCTCGTCGTCGAGGCGAGCCTCCGGCTCACCTTCAACATCGCCGTCATCGCGGCCTTGAGTTTCCTCGGCTTCGGCCTGCAGCCGCCCGCGGCCGACTGGGGTCTGATGATCAACGAGAACCGACAGGGGCTCCTCGCCGGCCAGCCCTGGGGGGTGCTGCTGCCGGTCGCGGCGATCGGCCTCCTGACGATCGGCACGAGCCTGATCGGAGATGGATTCGCGCGCGCGGCGATCGGCATCCAGCGCGGTAAGGCCGCAGCATGAACGGCGACGGCCGGCCCACCCTCGAGGTCGAGAATCTCCGCGTCGAGCTCGCAGGCTCGGGCGTCGACATCGTCGACGAGGTGACGTTCACCGTCGCCGAGGGCGAGGCGCTCGGCCTCGTCGGAGAGTCGGGGTCGGGGAAGACGACGGTCGGCCTCGCGATCCTCGGCCACTGCCGGCGCGGAGCGCGGCTCGCGGGCGGGGAGGTGCGGATCGACGGCAAGAACATCCTCGCCAGGTCGCCTGCAGAGCTCCGAGGGATGCGGGGGCGCGTCGTCTCATACGTCCCTCAGGACCCGACGGCCTCTCTCAACCCCGCCCTCCGGATCGAGACTCAGCTCATGGAGACGCTGACCGCTCACGGCTACGGCTCCTCCGCCGAGGAGCGCCGAGCCCGGCTCGGCGAAATGCTCGCAGAGGTGCTCCTCCCTTCCGACCGAAAGTTCCTGCGCCGCTACCCGCATCAGCTCTCCGGCGGCCAGCAGCAGCGGGTAGCTCTCTCGATGGCCTTCGCCTGCCGGCCGCACGTGATCGTCCTCGACGAGCCGACGACCGGGCTCGACGTGACGACCCAGGCGCACGTGCTCGAGACGGTACGCGAGCTCTGCAAGTCGCACGGCGTCGCCGCGCTCTACATCAGCCACGACCTCGCCGTCGTCGCGTTCGTCGCCGACCGTGTCGCGGTCATGTACGCCGGGCGTATGGTCGAGAGCGGGCCGACGCACCAGCTTTTCCGGGCAGCCGCGCATCCCTACTCGCGCAAGCTCGTCCAGGCGATCCCCGACATCTCCGGGCGCTACGCCCTGGTCGGGATCCCGGGTCGGGCACCGCCGCCGGGCCACCGCCCAACCGGGTGCTTCTTCGCCCCACGCTGCGCGTTCGCGGTCGAGGAGTGCCGGCAGACCTTCCCGCCCGTGACGCAGGTGTCGTCCTCCCATGACGTCCGCTGCTGGCGGGCCGCGGACGTGCTCGCGGAGACTGTTCTGGAGCGCATTCGCATCGAGGCCGCGGAGCGTGAGCAGCGCGGGGAGGTGAGCCTTCTCGCCGCCCGCGGCATTCGGGCCTCCTACGCCGACCGTGAGGTGGTGTTCGACGTGAGCCTCGCCGTCTGGCCGCAGGAGTGCCTCGCGCTCGTCGGCGAGTCGGGGAGCGGCAAGACGACCTTCGCCCGCTGCATCGCAGGGCTCCACCGTCAGTACACCGGCGAGGTGATCCTTCAGGGCAGGTCCCTCCCGCCCGGCGCCGGCAACCGTGACCGCGAGAGCCGGCGCATGGTCCAGTACATCTTCCAGAGCCCCTACAGCTCCCTCAACCCGCGCAAGACGGTGGGGCAGATCGTCGCCCAGCCGATCCGCCTCTTCTTCGACCTCGAGCCTCGCGAGATGCGAGCCCGAGTCATCGAGGTGCTCGAGACGGTCGCGCTCAGCGGCACGCTCATCGATCGCTACCCCGACCAGCTGAGCGGAGGAGAGCGGCAACGGGTCGCCATCGCCCGCGGGCTGGCCGCTGAGCCGTCCCTCCTCGTCTGCGACGAGATCACCTCCGCGCTCGACGTGTCGGTCCAGGCTGCGATCGTCGAGCTGCTCGCCGCGCTCCAGCGGGAAATGGGGCTCGGCCTGCTATTCGTCACCCACAACCTCGCGCTGATCCGCTCGATCGCCCAGGAGGTCGCGGTGATGAGCGAGGGCCGGATCGTCGAGTTCGGGACGGTCGAGGAGGTCCTCGAGTCGCCTCGCGTGCCCTACACGCAGAAGCTCCTTTCCGACACGCCGAGCCTCGATACCGCGCTCGCTGCGGCAGCCGGCTAGTGCGAAGAGTTCGCCGGTGAAGCAGCGCGTGAGGACGCGTCTCGGGGGCCACGTCCTCGTCGAGAGCCTCGAGGCGCTCGGGGCCGAGGTCGTCTTCGGCCTTCCCGGCATCCACGTGCTCGCGATCTGGGAGGGCCTCCGGACGAGCGACATCCGCTGCCTCGGTTTTCGCACTGAGCTCAACGCCGGCTTCGCCGCCGACGGGTACGCGCGCGTGAGCGGCCGGCCGGCCCCGCTCCTCCTCTCGACCGGCCCCGGTGCGCTCAACTCGCTGGCCGCCCTGATGGAGGCCGCTAGCGCACATGTCCCGGTGGTCGCGATCGCGAGCCAGATCCCCGGTGATCTGATCGGTCGCAGCCGCGGCTACCTGCACGAGTTGCCGAATCAGCTCGCCTCCTTCGAGCCGATCGTGAAGTGGGCCGCGCGCGTCACGAGCCCCGAGGGCCTTCCCGAGCTCCTGGCCGAGGCGTGGCGCCGAGCGCTCACCGCGCCGACCGGGCCCGTCTTCCTCGAGATCCCGGTCGATGTCCTGACCGGCCCGACCGAGGTTCCCCGGATCGCCGAGCTCGACACCAAACCGCCCGCGGCGGCTCAGCCTCCTCCCGAGAACCTCGGCGAGGCGGCACAGCTGCTCGCAAGCGCCCGGCGTCCCGTTCTCTGGGCCGGCGGCGGCGTCCTGCGGGCCGGCGCCTGGGAAGAGGTAGCTACCCTGGCCGAGCGCCTCGGGGCTCCGGTCGCCACCACGTTCATGGGGAAGGGAGCCTTCCCGGAGGATCATCCGCTTGCTGCCGGCTCGGGCTGCGACGAGGCCGCCTTTCAGCAGCTCCTCGGCGACGCCGACGTACTCCTCTGCGTCGGGACCGAACTCGGTGCGGAGACGACCGGCCAGTACACGCTTCGCTTCACCGGGCGCCTCGTCCAGGTCGACGCCGCGCCGGAGCGGATTGGAGCGAGCTATCCGGCCCTAGGCCTCGTCGGCGACGCCGGCGCGACGATGCGTGCGCTGATAGAGCTCATCCCCGCGCGCCGCGACGACGGCAGCGGCGAGGCCCGCGTCCGTGAGCTCCGCGAGCGGATCGAGCGAGGCCTCGACGCGCAGGGACACGAGCTCGAGCAGGGGTTGCTGCGGACGATCCGGTCGGCGTTGCCGCGCGAGGCCGTCCACGCGTGGGACATGACGATTCTCAGCTATTGGGCGGCGGCGCACTTCCCCGCGTTGGCGCCGCGGCGCTTTCTCTACGCGCTCGGCTCCGGGACCCTGGGTTACGCCTTGCCGGCGGCCCTCGGCGCCAAGGCCGCACTCGGGGACACGCAGGCGCTCGCCGTTGTCGGCGACGGTGGCTTTCTCTACGGGCTCCAGGAGCTCGCGAGCGCGCGCGAGCATTCGCTCGGCGCCAAGCTGCTGCTCGTCGACGACGGGGGGTACGGGATCCTGCGCGAGTATCAGCGTGCGGCGTACGGCGAGACCTACGGCGTCGACCTGCTCGAGCCGGACTTCGCCGCGCTCTGCGCCGCCTTCGGCGTTCCGGTCCGCATGAGCGACCCGGAGAGCGTCGGGGCAGACCTCGCCTGGGCGCTCGAGCTCGAGGGTCCCGCCGCCGTCGTCCTCCGCGCCACGCTGGCGTCCGCTTCAGCGACGTCGTAGAGGATCCGGCGTGAGGGCGGCGGTCTGCCATGAGTTCGGGAAGCCGCTCGTCCTCGAGGACGTCGAGCTCGAGCCTCCGAGCGCAGGCGAGGCGATCGTCAGGCTTGCGGCCTGCGCGATCTGTCACAGCGACGTCTCGTACCTGGAGGGCGATTGGGGCGGACCCTTGCCCGCCGTCTACGGGCACGAGGCGGCGGGTGTCGTGGCCGAAGTGGGCGCCGACGTGGAGAGTGTTGTGCCCGGCGATCACGTCGTTGTCACGCTCGTTCGGAGCTGCGGTCGCTGCTACCTCTGCAGGCAGGGCGAGCCGGCCCTCTGCTCAGCCTCCTTTCCGCTCGACGAGCGCGGGCCGCTTCGCTCGCTGGACGGTCGGCAGATCAGGCAGGGTCTCCGCACGGGCGCGTTTGCAGAATGCGTGACGGTCGACGCGTCCCAGGTCGTGCCGATCGCCGACGACGTGCCGATGGAGAGCGCGTCCCTGCTTGCCTGCGGCGTTCTCACGGGCGTGGGCGCGGTGGTGAATGCGGCGCGTGTGTCCGCAGCAAGCAGCGTCGCCGTGGTCGGCACCGGCGGCGTTGGCCTGAACAGCGTCCAGGGCGCCGTGCTTGCCGGCGCGGGGCCGGTCATCGCGATCGATCTCGCCGACGCGAAGCTCGAGGCCGCGCTGGCCTTCGGTGCGACGCACGCGGTCAATCCCGGGCGGGAAAGCGCGTCGGAGGTCGTTCGAGCGCTGACCCAGGGCCGGGGTGCCGACTATGTGATCGCCACCGCCGGCGCGAAGTCCGCGATCGAGCAGAGCCTCGGTCTGCTCCGGCGCGGGGGCACGCTCGTGATCGTGGGAATGCCGGCCGCGGGCGTGATGGTGGAGTTCGACCCGGGCGAGCTTGCGAACGAAGGCCGGCGGATAGTGGGGACCAAGCTGGGCTCGGCCCGGCCGCAGATCGACGTGCCCGCGCTCGTGGACCTGTATCACCAAGGCCGCCTGAAGCTCGACGAGCAGATCTCCGGCCGCTACCCGCTCGAGCAGATCAACGATGCGATCGCCGCGTTCACTCGTGGCGAGGCGCTGCGGAACGTGATCGTCTTCTCGGGGGCTTCGTGAGGATCACGAGCATCGAGACCTTCGGCAACCGCTGGGTGGCGATCGTGCGCGTGTGCACCGACGAGGGCGCCGAGGGCTGGGGGCAGGTCTCGCCGTTCAACGCCGACATCACCACGCTGGTGCTCCATCGCCAGGTCGCGCCGCACGCGCTCGGCGCGGACGCGCTCGACATCGAGGGGCTCGTCGCACGCATCCCGGCGCTGGAGCACAAGTTCCCGGGCTCGTATCTCTGCCGGGCACTGGCCGGCCTCGACACGGCACTCTGGGATCTGCGCGGGAAGCTCGCCGGCAAGAGTGTGTGCGAGCTGCTCGGGGGAACGTCCAGGCCGGTGTGTGTCTACGCCTCGAGCATGCGGCGGGACATCACGCCGAGGGAAGAGGCGGAGCGGTTCGTCCGCCTGCGACACACCCACGGCTACTCCGCGTTCAAGTTCCGGATCGGCAAGGAGTGCGGACGCGACGAGGACGAGTATCCGGGCCGCACCGAGGAGATCGTCGCCACCGTGAGCAAGGTCCTCGGCGACGACGTCGCTCTCCTCGTCGATGCCAACAGCTGCTACACGCCGAGAAAGGCGATCGAGGTTGGCAGGCTGCTCGAGGAGCACGGTGTTCGCCACTTCGAGGAGCCCTGCCCCTACTGGGAGCTCGAGTGGACCGCGGAGGTCGCAAGCGCGCTCGCCCTCGACGTGGCCGGCGGCGAGCAGGACTGCCTTCTCCCGCAGTGGCGACGCATCATCGAGACCCGCGCCGTCGACGTCGTCCAACCGGACATCTGCTACCTCGGCGGCCTCACTCGAACGCTGACCGTGGCCCGGATGGCGCAGGCCGCCGGGCTTCCCTGCACATTGCACTCGGCCAACCTGTCACTGGTCACCGTCTTCACGCTCCACCTCATGGGGGCGATCGAGAACGCCGGCCCCTACGTCGAGCTCTCGATCGAGCCAACCGACTACTACCCCTGGCAGGACGGGCTCTTCAGCCCCGCGCTCACAGTCCGCGACGGGAAACTCGCCATACCCGACGGGGCGGGCTGGGGCGTCGAGATCAACCCCAACTGGCTGGCGGACAGCGCGCACCAGATCAGCCAACTCGCCTAGGGATCGTCGCCGCCGGCTGCTCAGGCTCGTTCGCAGCCGACGTGGTCCGACTCCTGCTGAGCATCCAGGTCCCGGTCGCCGCACAGCTCGCGATGAGCATCCCGTAGCCCCAGCGCTCGCCTGCAGATTGGGCCAGAGCTCCGGCCGCGAGCGGTCCGACCGTGGCGGCGACTCCCCAGGCGAGGTTGATGAGCCCCATCACCGCTCCGCGACCGAGCGACGCCCGGTGTGCTCCGGCCGCCCCGAGCGGATACACGATCGTGTCCATGACTGCCCAGAACGGCGCACGGAGGAGCACGAATGCGACGGCGGCGGCGGTCGAGCCGCTTGCGACCAGCAGGAGAATCGAGAGCCCGAGCAGCAGCGCAGAGACTCCTCCCGTCTTGAGGCTGACCGCCCGCTCCCCCAGGCGGGCGACTACGGCGCTGACGACGGTGAAGAGGCCCGAAGCCGCCGAGAAGACAAGACCGATCGCTCCGGCGGAGACGCCGTTCGCGCGGAGGTGCAGCGGGACGAGGAGGTTGACGCCTCCGCTCACGAACCCGAGGAGCATCAAGAGCGCGAGCCCTCCCAGCACGAGCTCGTCCCGCCGCGCGGCCCGGAGCGTCCCGAGGAGCGGCCGCTGAGTCCGCTCGAGGCTGGTGCCGGGGTCGCTTAGGAGCAGGGCCGCCGTGACGACCGCTCCGGCCGCTCCGATGACGATGAACGGAACGCCGATATCGAACCGGTCGGCCAGGAGGCCCGCGAACGCGGGCCCCGCCGTGAACCCGAGCCCAGAGATCGCCACCGTGGCGCCGAGCGCGCGCGCCCGCGGCTGCGGCGGAGCCGAGTCCGCGAGCCATGCCAGGCCCGCGGTCCAGGCGACGCCGAACGCGATCCCGAAGGCGGCACGGGCGACGAGGAGCGTCCAGAAGTCGCCGGCGAGCCCCTGTCCGACCGTGGAGAGCGTGAATACGACGGCTGAGCCGATCGTGAAGGCTCGAGCGCCGAGGCGGTCTGCGAGCAGGCCGGCCGGGAACGCGACGACGACGGTGGCGAAGCTCGCCGAGGCGAGGAGCGCGCCCGTCTCGACCGGCGAGAGCGACAGCCGCTCCGCGAACGTGGGAGCGAGCGGCACGATCGCGATCCACACCATCGTCTCGAGGAGGAGAAGCGCGTAGAGGGGAAGCACGGCGCGGCGCACCGGGCTATGCGTACCAGAACGAGGGGAGGATCCCGGATTCCCGAGCCGCCGTGGGAAGATCGCGGCCGTGCCGACCGAATCCTCCGGCCCGTCCGAGGGGGTCAAGCGCATCAGGAACGTGCTGATCCCGATGCGGGACGGCGTCCGCCTCGCGGCCGACCTCTTCGTGCCCGAGCCCGACCGGGAGGAGTCCCTCCCCGTGGTTCTCGAGTACATCCCCTATCGCAAGGACGAGGTCGCCGCAGAGGCGCGCTTCTACGAGCAGGTCGTCCGGCACGGCTATGCCGTCGCGCGGGTCGACGTCCGCGGCACGGGGGCCTCCGAGGGAATCAGCACCGACGAGTATCTCCCGCAAGAGCAGCGGGACGGGTACGACACAGTCGAGTGGCTCGCCGCGCAGCCGTGGTGCGACGGACAGGTCACGATGATGGGGATCTCCTACGGCGGCTTCACCGCTCTCCAGGTGGCCGCCCTCGCGCCGCCGCATCTGACGAGCGTCGTCCCCATGTGCTTCACGGACGACCGCTACACAGACGACTGCCACTACCGCGGCGGCCTCCTCCGCAAGTACTACGACCTCGCCTTTTACGGCACCTTCATGATTGCCTTCAACGCCCTGCCCCCCGATCCGGAGTGGGCGGGCGACGACTGGGCTCGTATCTGGCAGCAGCACCTGGCAGGCGACGAGCCGTACCTGCTCGAGTGGCTTCGGCACCAGACGGACGGCCCCTACTGGCGGCAGGGATCCGTGCGCGAGGTCGCCGGCCGGATCCGGTGCCCGGTCTTCATGATCGGAGGCTGGCGCGACGGCTACCCGAACCCCCCGCTCCGTCTCTATGAGGCGCTCACGGTGCCGCGCAGGCTGCTCATCGGCCCCTGGAACCACGCCTTCCCGGACGTCGCCGTACCCGGACCTCGCATCGACTACGTCCACGAGGTCGTGCGCTGGCTCGACCACTGGTGCAAAGGGAAGGTGACCGCCGTCATGGACGAGCCACCGGTCGTGGTGTACGTGCAGCGCTACGACGAGCCGGACGTCGACCGTCTCGAGTCGGCCGGCGAGTGGCGGGCCGAGACGGAGTGGCCGCCGCCCGGCGCCGGTGGGCGCATCCTCTATCTCGGCGCGGGCGGGTCGCTCGAGGAGAAGATGGGCGCCGACGGCGACGAAGCATTCGAGTACGAGCCGACAGTGGGAGTAAGCGGCGGCCTCTGGTCGGGCGGCCTGCCGTTCGGTCTCCCCGGCGACCAGCGCCCCGACGAGGCACTGTCACTCGTCCACACCTCGCCGCCGCTCGAGGAGGAGGTCCACGTGCTCGGCCGCCCGCGCGCCGTGCTCCACGTCGCCTCCTCTGCGTCGGTGATCGGCTTCGCCGCGAGCCTGGCCGACGTCGCTCCCAGCGGCTCCTCGCATCTCGTCTGCAAGGGCATGCTGAACGCGACCCGGCGCCGCTCGCTGAGGGAGCCCGAGCCGCTCGTCCCTGGAGAGATCTACGAGCTGGAGGTCGAGCTCGACGCGACTGGTTGGCTGTTCGAGAAAGGACATCGGATCCGCCTCGCGATCGCGAGCGCGGACTGGCCCAACGTCTGGCCGACGCCGGAGCCGGCGACGAACCGGGTGTATCGCGGCGTCGCGCGCCCGTCGCGGCTGATCCTGCCGGTCGTTCCGCCGCGAGGGAGCGGCGAGCCGCCGTCGTTTCGTCCCTCGCCGCTCACCGTCAGCAGGCACGTCGACCGGCCCGAGCCGCCGGTCTGGGAGGTCGTCCGCGACGTCCTCAGCGGCCGCACGACCGTGCGCATCCGCGACCGGCGCGAGCAGCGGATCGACGCGGCGAGAGTCGCGCACCGGGAGTACTCGCTGACGGCGCAGCTCGACCCGGCCGATCCGGCCGGCGCCAGCGCGCGCGGCCGCCATGTCAGCCGCATCGTCAGGCCGGACGGGGTCGCGGAAGCGAGCTCGGACGTCTCGGTCCAGGCGACGGCGGAGCACTTCCACGTGACGATCGAGCTCGCCGTCCACCTGAACGGGACGCTCCGGTTCGCCCGGCGCTGGGCCGAGTCCGTCCCGCGCCAGCTGCTGTAGAGCCGGCTCCGATCTGGGAGGATTGGCCGAGTGGCAGGGCGCACCCGTGCGCGCGACCTCTTCGACCTCACTCCCGAGCAGCGTGAGATCCAGACGCTGTGCCGGGAGTTCGCGGAGCGTGAGATCCGGCCGATCTCGCTCGAGGTCGACGAGGCCGACACGCAGATGCCGTGGGAGATCTGGTACCGGGCGGCCGAGCTCGGGCTGACCTCGTTCATGCTCCCGGAGGAGTACGGCGGCGGCGGGCTGACCGACGTGCTCACGCACTGCCTCGTGCAGGAGGAGCTCTGCTTCGGCTGCGCCGGGATCGGCAACCTGATCACGTCCGGCGGCTTCTTCGCCGCGCCCGTCCTCGCCCTCGGGACCGAGAAGCAGAAGCGGCGTTGGGTCGAGCCGCTCGCCGGCCGGCGCCCGCCTCTCGGCGCGGTCGCGATCACCGAACCCGCTGTCGGGTCCGACGCGGCCTCGATCCAGACTGCGGCGGCGCGGGTGGACGGAGGCTACGTCCTGCGTGGGCAGAAGAGCTGGATCTCGAACGGGAGCGTCGCCGAGTACTTTGTGGTATTCGCCACCGTGGCTCCCGGTACCGGCTCCCGCGGTGTGACGGCGTTCCTGGTCGAGAAGAGCGACCCGGGCGTCTCCTTCGGCGAACCGATGAAGAAGATGGGGCAGCGCGCGATCGTGAGCACCGAGGTCTTCCTCGAGGACGTCCTCCTTCCCGAGGAGCGCCGGCTCGGGGAGGAGGGGAGCGGCTTCCGTGCGCTGATGCGGACCTTCGAGCACTCTCGTGTCGTGCTCGGCGCCGCGGCCACCGGGCTCGCGCGCGCGGCTCTGGAGTACGCCGTCGAGTACGCGAAGACGCGCGTGCAGTTCGGCAAGCCGATCGCCGAGCACCAGACGGTCGCCTTCCGGCTGGCCGACATGGCCCTTCGAGTCGACGCTGCTCGACTGCTCGTCTGGCGCGCCGCGCGCATGCTCGACGCCGGCGAGGCGGCGCCGATGGAGGCGTCGATGGCGAAGGTCTTCGCCTCGGAGACCGCAATGTGGTGCACCTGGGCGGCGGTCCAGACGCTCGGCGGCTGGGGGTACTCGCGCGAGTACCCGGCGGAGAAGTGGATGCGGGACGCCAAACTCGAGGAGATCGAGGAGGGCACGTCCGACATCCAGCGCCTGATCATCGCCCGTCGCCTGCTGCAGCGGTGACGCGCGACCTGCGGCCGCTGTTCGATCCCCGCTCGGTTGCGATCCTCGGCGCCTCGAACGACCCCGCCAAGTGGGGCCACTGGCTCGCCCGCGGCGCGCTCGAGGGAGAGGATCGCCGGACCGTCTACCTCGTGAACCGAAAGGGGCACGACGTGCTCGGCCATCGGACGTACCGCTCTCTCACCGAGCTTCCCGAGCCGCCCGAGCTCGTCGTCGTCACCGTTCCCGCCTCCGGGTTCGAGGGGGCCGTCGAGGGGGCGCTCGAGGCCGGCGCGAAGGCGCTGGTTGGGATCACCGCAGGCCTCGGCGAGAGCGGCGAGGCGGGGCGAGCCCGCGAGCGGGTCGTCGTGGAGCGCGTGCGAGCCCACGGAGCCGTCCTCCTCGGCCCGAACTGCCTCGGCGTCTTCGACGCAGGCAGTGGGCTCCAGCTCGCCTCGAACAGCTTTTCGACTGGTCCGATCGGACTCATTTCGCAGAGCGGGAATCTCGCGCTGGAGGCGAGCCGGCTGGCAGCGGAGGTCGGCCTCGGCTTCTCGCGAGTCGTCTCCCTCGGCAATCAGGCCGATCTCGACGTCGCCGAGCTGGTCGCTGCTCTCGGGGAGCACGAGCCGACGAAGGTGATCGCGCTCTACTGCGAGGACTTCCGCGACGGGCGCGCCTTCGCCCGGGCTGCCGCCGAGGCCGGAAAGCCGGTCGTTCTCCTGAGCGCGGGCGGCAGCCCGTCGGGAGCGCAGGCCGCCCGCTCGCACACGGGCGCGCTCGTCAGCGAGGTGGCCGCCGTCGAGGCCGCCTGCCGCGCTGCAGGGATCCTCCGCGTGCGGACGCCGGCCGAGCTCGTCGACCTGGCGCAGGCCCTGCTCGCTCCGAGCCGTCCCCGTGGGGCGCGGGTGGCGATCGTGGGCGACGGCGGCGGGCACGGCGTCGTCGCGGCGGACCTCGCCGTTGCGTCCGCGCTCGAGCTGCCGCCCTTCTCCGAGAAGCTTTCGAGGCAGCTCGCGGAGGCGCTTCCCTCGACGGCGGTCACGGGGAATCCGGTCGATTTCGCAGGTGGCGGCGAACAGGACGTCCGGAGCTTCGAGCGCGTGACTCGCCTGCTCCTGACCTCGGGAGAGGTCGACAGCGTGCTCCTGAGCGGCTACTTCGGTGGATACAGCGAGTACGGGCACGACTTCGTCGAGGGCGAGGTCGAGGTCGCCCGGGCGATGACGAGCGCCGCTGCAGAGAGCGGGCGGCCGCTCACCATCCACACGATGTTCTGGAGCTCGAAGCCGGCGGCCATGCTCCGGAATGGAGGCGTCCCGGTCTACCGCACGATCGAGTCCGCCGTCGGCTCCATGACCCGTCTCGTCGAGCACGCGCGCACCAGCGGCTCCGCACGGCGGGTGCCGGCGCTCCCGAAGCCGGTCGAGCCTTCGCTCGAGCTCGACCAGGACTACTGGCGCGCTCGAGACCTGGTGACCGCAGCGGGGATCGCGCTGACAGCGGCTCGACGCGTGCGCACGGCCGACGAGGCTCGCGCCGCCGCCGCCGAGCTCGGCTACCCGGTCGTGCTCAAGGCCGTCGGCCTCCTGCACAAGTCCGACGAGGGTGGCGTTGCAGTCGGCATCGCCAGCGAGCGTGAGCTCGAGCGCGTCTTCTCGCGCATGACGTCGCTCGGCTCGCCCGACTACTCGGTCGAGCAGGCGGCGCCCCTCGAGCGGGGAGTCGAGCTCATCATCGGCGTCCGCCGTGACGTGCGCTTCGGCCCTATCGCCCTCGTCGGCATCGGCGGGGTCTATGCCGAATTGCTCTCGGACGTCGCCGTTGCGCTCGCGCCCGTCGAGGAGGCCGATGCCGAGGAGCTCCTGCGCTCACTCAAGGGAGCGCCGCTGCTGCTCGGCGCTCGCGGCCGGCCTCCCCTCGATCTCGCCGCGGCGGCCGGCGCGACGGCGGCGCTCACGCGGCTCGCCGCCGCCCATCCCGAGATCGAGGAGATCGAGATCAACCCGCTGCTGGTCACACCTGACGGGGCGCTCGGGCTCGACGCCCGGGTCGTCCTCGGGGAGCCCGCGAGGCGCGGTTAGATGCCCACCCGCCCGAACATTGTCCTGATCGTCTGCGACACCTTCCGGCGCGACCACCTCGGCGCATACGGGAACCGGTCGATCCGGACGCCGAACCTCGACCGCTTTGCCCGCGACGCCGTCGTCTTCGACTCCCAGCTCATCTCGTCGTTCCCCACGATGCCCGCGCGAGCCGACTTCCTGACGGGTCGATTCGCGTACACGTTCATGGGCTGGGAGCCACTGCCGCAGGACCTCGAGACCCTGCCGGCGCTTCTCTCCGAGGCCGGCTATCTGACGATGGGAGTCGTGGACACGCCGTTCTTCATCAGGGAGGGCTACGGGTACGACCGCGGCTTCGACGATTTCATCTGGATCCGGGGCCAGGGCGACGACACGCGGCCGCACGAGCGAGCCGACGCGCGGCTGACCTGGGTCTACGAAGCGGACCGCCTGGTCGCGAGGACGATGACCGCCGCCGAGCAGTGGCTCGAGCGCCACTACAAGGAGCAGTTCTTCCTCTACGTCGACACCTGGGACCCCCACGAGCCGTGGGACGCGCCCGACTACTACACGAAGCTCTACCTGCCCGAGTACGACGGCCGGAAGCTCTACCCGTCGTACGGCAAGTGGGAGCGGGCCGGGCTCACCGAGGCCGACGTCGCGGTCGCGCACGCGACCTACTGCGGCGAAGTGACGATGGTCGACCGCTGGGTCGGTCGCCTGCTCGAGAAACTCGAGGTGCTCGGGATCGCCGGGAGCACGATTGTCCTCTTCACCTCGGACCACGGCTTCTACTTCGGCGAGCACGGCTACTTCGGGAAGGCCGAGTGGATCGACGATCCGGGGGCTCGGGTGAGCGAGGACGCGATCGTCCCGGAGTGGTTCTCGAACTCGTGGCTCCTGACAATCGGCTGGTCGCCGCTCTACCGGGAGCTGACGAACGTTCCCCTCATCGTCCGTGGGCCCGGCCTCCCGCCCGGGCGCCGAGCCGCGCTCACGACGGCCCCCGACCTCCCCGTGACGATCCTCGACCTGGCTGGAGTCGAGCCTCCGCCGGCGATGCAGGGAACGTCCCTTCGGGACGTGCTGGCGGGAAAGGACGAGCACCGGCCGTTCGTCGTCAGCTCCTGGCCTCTCTACTTCGCCGAGGGCGAGCTCACGAGCGCCGTCGACTCGAGGACGCGCCGGATTACGAGCTACATGCCGATCACCGTCACCGCCCCGCGCTGGTCGCTGATCATTGGCGGACCCGCGGAGCCGCCCGAGCTGTACGACCTCGAGAGCGACCCGGGCGAGTCGACGAACGTCCGGACGGCGCGCGTCGACGAGGGTGCGCGGCTCTTCCAGGACGCGATCGAGTTCCTCGAGGCGTGCGGCGCCGCCGAGGAGCTCGTCAGGCCGAGGCGGGAGTCGCTGCGGGCCTACGCCGGGGCCGGCTGAGCGCTTAGGAGGCGCCCGCCCGGGCTTCTGCTCGCTGCAAGAGCTCCTCGACCTTCGCCACAACGTCCGGCGTGGCGAGCCCTCGAAGCGCAAGCGTCGTTCGGCGCCGGAGGACGTCCTCGGGGCGGCGGGCCCACTCGAAGTCGCGTGCGTAGACGGCCTGCGCGCCGATATCCGGCCCATCCGGGTGCAGTCGGCGGAGGAGTTCTGGATCGTCGGCGGCCGGAGCGAGCACCTGGTCGACGAGGCTCCCGTAGAGATGCACGAGGTGCGCGCAGACTCGCGGCTCGAGATCCGGCAGGCGGCGGGCCAGCCGGCGCACGGCCGCGTCGGGGTCGACGGCGCCGGGGAGGGGGAGAGGCATCCGATCGAGCCGATGCAGGCCGAGCTCGGCGCGAAGCGCGCTCAGCGCGGCGAGCGCGATCCGGCGGTACGTCGTGAGCTTGCCCCCGGCCACGCTGAGCATCCCGCCCGGGCCGCGCAGGAAGACCGTCTCCCGGCGGGCGCTCGTCGTCGTGCCGTCCCCCAGGGGCAGGACGCGGAGGCCCGCGTAAGTGGAGCGGATCGCGTCTCGCCGGAGCAGCTCGGGCGCGATCGCGACAGCCGCCTCGGCGAGAATCTGCGCCACGTCGTCGCCGGTCGCCTCGGCCTCGTCGGGCCTTCCCTCGTAGAGCGAGTCCGTCGTCCCGAGCAGGAGCATGTCCTGCCAGGGCAGCGCGAACGAGACGCGCACCCTGTCGTGCGGGATCGTGAGCGCCGCCCCCCACGGCTCGTCGAGGCGGAGCAGCACGTGCGCCCCCTTGCTGAGCCGGACGGAAGGGGCGACCGAGGGATCCTCGAGCCGGCGCAGCTCGTCGACCCAGGGGCCGGTAGCGTTGACGACCGCCCGCGCCGAGACAGAGACGGCCCTCCCGTCGACGAGCACCTCGGCCCCGGCGAGACGCCCGCGCTCGGTTCGCAACTCGCGCACCTCCGCGTGGTTGAGGACCGTCGCCCCGGCGTCCGCGGCCGCCCGGACGTTGGCGAGGCAGAGACGGCCGTCGTGCGTGACCGCGTCCGCATAGAGGCCGCACGAGCGCAGGTTGTCGAGGCGCAGGCTCGGGACGTGCTCCCGTGCGCGCCCGGCCGGGACGAGCCGGTTCAGCCTTGCGCGCGCGAGCGCGGAGTAGAGGACGAGACCGGCCTGCATCGTCAGCCGGCCGTAGGGACCGTTCCGGTAGAGCGGGAGCAGGAAGTGCAGGCGGCGGACGAGATGCGGCGCGACAACCTGCATCAGAACCCGGCGCTCGTGATGGGCCTCGCGTACAAGGCGAACGTCGCCGAGCCGCAGGTAGCGGAGGCCACCGTGGATCAGCTTCGAGGAGGCGCTCGAGGTCCCCGCGCCGAAGTCCCCGCGATCGACGAGCGCAACGGCGAGGCCGGCGCGCGCCGCCTCGGCCGCGATTCCCGCCCCGACGATCCCGCCTCCGATCACGAGCAGGTCGAACGGCCGTTGCCCGAGGCGCTCGCGCGCCGCCTCGCGGCTGAGGTCAAGGGTCACAGCGGGTTCGTCCAGGCCTTCCGGCCCAAGCATCGACGAGCTCAAGCCGTCCGTCGGGGTTCGCGAGCGCGAGTGAGCCGACAGCCGCACGCAGCCATTCTCACTCGCGCGACATCTCTTCCCTCAGAGCCCATTTACCCGGAGGGTCGCAGATCGAAAACGCTCCCGGCCGGGGAAGGGACCGCGTCTGGCCGGACTCGCGTGGTCAAGTTTGGTCAGATCACCTGGAGTCACGGCGACTTATATCGGCTTATAGCGCTGGGGCCGGAGGTCGGCCGGTAGTCGATTGAATCCCGGCCCTGACCGTGTCAAGCGAGTGGCGACGGCACTAGGATCGCCAGGCGTGCACGAGAAGCGGGTCGAGATCCGATGGCACGACGTCGACGCGTACGACCACGTCAACAACGCGGTCTACCTGACGTATCTCGAGGAGTGTCGTGACGAGTGGCTCGAGCACGCGTTCGGCAACGACCCAGGAACGTGGGACTTCGTGATCGCACGCATCGCGATCGACTTCCGGCGTGAGCTCCGCCTCGACGACGACACGGTTCTCGTCCGCTGCCGACTCGCCCGGATCGGGACCTCGAGCGTGACAACCCGGGAGGAGATTCGCACGAACGGCGGCGACATCGCGGCTGAGGCGGAGGCGGTGTTGGTCGCACGCGACCCTGAAACCGTTCGGTCGCGTGCATTGCGGCCCGAGGAACGCAGCGCGCTCGAGCGCGCCGGCTAAGCATGGCTCCGCTGAGACACCTCTTCACCCCGCTCGCGTTGGGGCCGGTCGAGCTGGAGAACCGGATCGTCTCGACCGCCCACCAGACGACCTTGGTGCGCGATCATCTACCGAGCGACGACTTCGTCGCCTACCACGAGGCGCGGGCGCGCGGCGGCGTCGGCCTGATCGTGCTGGAGGCGACTGCCGTGCATCCCACGGGGCTGCTGACCCCTCACACATTGGGTGGATACCTGCCGGAGCTCGTGAACGGGTATCGCCGCGTGGCGCGCGCCGTGCGACCGGCGGGGACACGCCTGTTCGTGCAGCTCTTCCACGGCGGCCGCGAGCAGATCAGTACACCGCCGCGCGCCCCAGCGCTGGCACCCTCGGCCGTGCCGAGCCCGCGTTTTCGCGTCGAGCCGCGCCCCGTCCGTGCGGAAGAGGTCGACGAGATCGTGCGCGGCTATGCACGCGCCGCCGAGCTTGCAGCGGAGGGCGGGCTCGATGGTGTCGAGATCTCCGCCGCGCACCGGTACCTGGTCGAGCAGTTTCTCGACCCGGAGCTCAACCGTCGCGATGACTCCTGGCGAGACGGACAGCGCTTCCTGATCGAGGTGCTCCGCGCCGTCCGCCGGGCAGCGCCCGACCTCTGTCTCGGGGTCCGCCTGTCGGCCGACTCCGAATGCGCCGCCGGCGTGGCGGACTTGCTCGCGGCGGAAGGAGTCGACTACCTCTCGCTCGCGCTCGGCGACTCGTCCACGTACCTCGGCTCAGTGGGGATCGTCCCGCCGCCGCCGTTCGCCGACGATGCAATGAACCAGGCGGCTCACCTCTTCGCAGTCGGCCCCCCGCTCATCCTCACGTCGCGGATCGTCGATGTCGAGGCGGCGGATCGGCTCGTCGCTGGCGGTCGCGCGCAGGCCGTCGGCATGACGCGCGCGCTGATCACCGATCCCGAGTTGCCGGCGAAGGCCCGGGCGGGCCGCGCCGACGAGATCGTCCGCTGTATCGGCTGCAACGCGTGCATCGCGCACTACCACGCGGGCACGCCGATCGCGTGCGCGGTCAACCCGCGGACCGGGAGAGAACGTCGGCTCCAACCGACAGCGCGGTCTCCCCGGCGACGGCGCCTGGTCGTCGTCGGCGGCGGTCCGGCAGGAGTCGCGGCCGCAGCCGAGGCCGGCCGTTCGGGCCATGAGGTCGTCCTGCTCGAGCGGGCGGCGCACCTCGGCGGCCAGATCGCGCTGGCCGGAGCTGCGCCCGGCAACAGCGAGCTCGCCCGTGCATTCCTCGGAAATGCGGAACGGCAGCTGTCCTCGACCGGCGTCGAACTTCAGCTCGCCACAGCGGCCGATGCTGACGACGTGCTCGCGCTCGCACCGGACGCGGTCGTGGTCGCAACGGGCGCGCGCCCGTACCGCGACTCGCGGCTCGCACTCCAAGGCATCGACGTGCTCGACGCGTGGGACGTCCTGGCCGGAGACGTCCCCGCAGGACGGAACATCGTCGTCGCCGACTGGGGCGGCGACCCTGGAGGTCTCGACGCTGCCGAGCTCCTCGCTGCCGCGGACAACGTCGTGACGCTCGCGGTCGCCTCGGTCGCGGTCGGCGAGGGAGTCCATCAGTACCGCAGGAACCTCTACCTCCAACGTCTCTACCGCGCCGGCGTCACGATCGCGCACCACCTCGAGCTCATCGACGCCGCAAACCACGCCGTCCGGTTCCGCAACGTCTTCGCGCCAGAGCGAGAGACGGCCTTCGACGCAGACCTGCTCGTCCTCGCGCTGGGACGCGTGCCCGAGGACGGTCTCGCCCCCGCACTCGCAGCCGACGGCCTACGCATCGAAGAGGCCGGCGACTGTTGCGGGCCGCGCTCGCTTGAGGAGGCCGTGCTCGAGGGCACGCTCGCCGCGCGACGCGTCGTGGCGTAGGCTCCACGCGAGTCCTGACCGCACGGTCAAGATCACCAAGGATGAACGCGTGCTCGTCCCCGAACTCCCGGCCGACATTCGCGAGCTGAAAGAGCGCGTTGCGCTCTTCATCGAGCAGGAGGTCTATCCGCTCGAGGAACGCATCGCGGAGCGGGGCTCGATTGACGCGGACGAGGTCGATGCGTTGCGCCGCAAAGCACGCAACGCGGGGTTTGCGATGCTCAACATGCCCAAGGAGCACGGCGGCGGCGGCCTCTCGATGCTCGGCCAAGTGGCGCTCGAGGAGGAGTCCGGCAAGGCGACGAACGGACTCGGCTTCGCCGTCGTCGACCGCGGACCCCGCGAGCTCCTCGAGATCGCGACGGCGGAGCAGGTTGACCGCTTTGTCGCGCCGATCGTCCGCGGCGACTATCGAGAGGCCTGGGCACTGACGGAACCGGGCGCCGGCTCCGACCTGTCCGGCCTACGCGCAACCGCCGAGCGCGACGGGGACGGCTGGACGCTGAACGGCGAGAAGTGGTTCGTCACGAGCGAAGGAGATCCCGGTGTCTACGTCGTCGCGGCGGTTGCGGAAGACGAGCAGACGCTCTTTTTCGTCGAGCCGGACGCATCCGGGCTGGAAATCGTGCGCACGCCGCGCTTCCTGCACGACCCTTACCTCGACCACCATCCCGAGCTCCAATTCCGTGACTGCCACGTGCCGGACGCGAACCGCATCCCGGCGAGCGGTGAGGCGGGCGCGAAGGAGTGGATCCTCGTCGAACGGCTCTTCATCGCAGCGCGCTGCTGCGGCGCAGCACACCGCCTCCTCGACCTTGCTAGCGACTGGGCTCAGCAACGTGAGGCGTTCGGGTCGAGGATCGCCGACTACCAGGGCGTGTCGTTTCCGCTCGCGGACTCGCTCACGGAGCTGCTCGCGGCGCGCCTGCTCACGTATCACGCGGCGCACGCCTTCGACACGCTTGCAGATCGCAAGATCGTGCACGGCAAAATCTCGATGGCGAAGCTCTACGCCTCGGAGATGGCCGGCGGCGTCGCCGACCGTGCGCTCCAAGTAATGGGAGGCCGCGGGTACATGGTCGAGAACGCAGCCGCCCGCTTCTTCCGCGAGCTGCGGGTTGACCGGATCTGGGAGGGGACGAGCGAGATCCAACGACGAATCATCGCGGGCGGCCTCTTCAAGCGCGGCGCGGCGCCCTACCTCGGCTGGGAGTAGACGACTCTCGCGTCGAGCGGACGCGTCATCGCGAGCACGTTCGCGTCTTCCCGGACTCGCGGCGGGTTGTAACGCGCCCCGAGCGGTGCGATGCTCACTCCGTCGATCCATGAGCTCGACCTCGTATGAGCAAGTGTGCGCGGCTCACCGTTGGGAGGTGCCGGCGCACTACAACATCGCTTCGGATGTGTGCGACAAGCACCCGCGCTACAAGCTCGCGATGGTGTGGGAGAGCTTCGACGGCTCGTATCGCGAGTTGGCGTGGGGGGAGCTGCAGGATCTCGCGAACCAGGCGGCCCACATGTTGCGTGCGCACGGCGTCGAGCGCGGCGACCGGGTCGCGGTCGTCCTGCCGGCGACGCCGGAGACGGCCGCGATCTTCTTCGGTGTCTGGAAGCTCGGCGCGATCTTGCTCTCGATGTCGGTGCTCTACGGTGACGATTCGATCCGTCACCGCCTCTCCGACTCCGGTGCCAAGCTCGTCGTCACCGATGCCGCGAACGCGAAGCGCTTCGACGATTTCAGCACGCAACTGCTCGTACTGGATGAGGCTTCGCTTGCGGGCGCGTCGACCGAGTTCGTCACCTGCGACACCTCGGCCGGCGATCCTGCGCAGCTCTACTACACGTCGGGGACGACGGGGCTTGCGAAGGGGATCGTGCACGCCCACCGCTACATCCTCGCGCACGAAGAGTTCGTCTACTGCCACGAGGTCGAGGACGGCGAACGCTTCCACGGCATGGGCGAATGGGCCTGGGCGGCCGGGATCGCGCCGCTGCTGGGTCCATGGCGTCTTGGGGCGGTGCAG
>DASWGR010000061.1:0-5044 GCA_036393535.1 Gaiellaceae bacterium
CACGAACCAGAATGCGTGGATCAAGTACATGAAGCTCGAGCTGAAGAAGCCGGTCTACAAGAACATGAAGCTCGTGAAGATCTACTACGGCAACGACAACCCGGCTCAGTCGCGGCAGGCGACGGTGAGCATGCTGCAGGCATACCCGAACCTGAAGGGGATCGAGTCGCCCACGACCGTCGGGATCTCTTCGGCCGCCCAGTACCTCTCCACCTCGAAGTACAAGGGGAAGGTCGTGCTCACGGGCCTCGGCCTGCCGAGCCAGATGAAGAAGTACGTGCATGACCATACGGTGACTGCGTTCCAGCTTTGGAACCCCGAAGACCTCGGGTATCTCGCGGGCTACGCGATTGCGGCGTTCGCGGACGGCAAGGTCACCGGCAAGGTCGGCCAGACGTTCACGGCCGGCAAGCTCGGCAAGTACACGATCATCAACGGCCCGGACAAGCGGCCGCAGGTGATTCTCGGACCGCCGTTCACGTTCACCATCAAGAACGTCGACAAGTTCAAATTCTAGGAGGAGCAGACGAGGGGGGCGCCGAGTCGCGAGCGCCCCCCTCACTGCGACCATTTGACGACAACGCATCCCGAACCAGTGCTCTCTCTCGAGCACGCTCAAAAGAGCTTCGGTGCCGTCCACGCCCTCGAGGACGGCGACATCGAGCTGTTCGGCGGCGAGGTGCACGGCCTCGTCGGCGAGAACGGTGCCGGTAAGTCGACGCTCGTCAAGATCCTGGCCGGCGTCCACCGCCCCGAGGGTGGGCGACTCGTGCTCGACGGCGAGGACGCCATCTTCGACAACGCCAAGCAGTCGCAGGCCGCCGGGATCGCGATCATCTTTCAGGAGCCGACGCTCTTCCCCGACCTCAGCGTCGCCGAGAACATCTTCGTCGGCATGCAGCCGCTCAAGCGCTTGCGCCGCATCGACGGTAGGCGCATGCGGCGCGAGGCGGCCGCCGTCTTCGAGCAGCTCGGCGTCCGCCTCGATCCCGACCGCCTGGCGCGCGGGCTCTCGATCGCCGACCAGCAGCTAGTCGAGATCGCCAAGGCGTTGACGGCGAACGCGCGGGTGATCGTGATGGACGAACCGACCGCCGCCCTGGCTGGCACGGAGGTCGATCGGCTGTTCGGAATCGTCGAGTCGTTACGGTCGCGGGGCAATGCGGTGCTCTTCGTCTCGCACCGGCTGGACGAGATCTTCGAGATCTCTCAGCGCGTCACGGTAATGCGCGACGGCCGCCATGTCCTGACGAAACCGATCGACGAGCTGACGATCCAATCGGTGATCCGGGCGATGGTCGGCCGTGACATGGACGCCCTGTTCCCGAAGGTGCCGACCGAGCCGGGCCCAGTCGTCCTGGAGGTCAACCGGCTGACACGGGAGGGCGTGTTCACCGACGTCTCGTTCAACGTGCGGAGCGGTGAAGTCGTCGCCCTCGCCGGCCTCGTAGGTGCCGGCAGGACCGAGGTCGCGCGCGCAATCTTCGGAATCGATCGTTGGGACGCAGGGGCGGTTGAGATCTCCGGCAGGCGGCTCCCGCCCGGATCGCCGACCGCGGCCATGCGCGCGGGCATCGGGCTCGTCCCCGAGGATCGGCGTCAGCAGGGGCTCGTCATGGACTTTTCGATCGAGCGCAACATCGCGCTTGCCTCGCTCGACAGTATTCGGCGTGCGGGACTCATTCCGCGCGGCGCCGAGCGAAGCTTCGCGAAGGACTGGGCGCTCCGGCTGCAGCTGAAGTACGGGAAGTTGACGAACCCGGTCTGGACACTCTCGGGTGGCAATCAACAAAAGGCGGTGCTGGCGAAATGGCTGGCGCGCAAACCGACGCTGTTGATCGTCGACGAGCCGACGCGCGGCATCGACGTCGGAACGAAGGCCGAGGTGCACCGCCTGCTCTCCGAGCTCGCCGCGCAGGGGGTCGCCGTGCTCATGATCTCCTCGGAGCTTCCCGAAGTGCTCGGGATGGCCGATCGCATCGTCGTGCTCTTCGAGGGCCGCGTCATGCGCGAGTTCCCGCGCGCCGAAGCAACCGAGGACGCGCTCATGCACGCCGCCACCGGCATGGTCGAGGAGGCGGCGTGACCGCGGTCGCCGAAGAGCAGAAGGTCATCCAGCCGCAGGGCAGCTCGCGCGCGTTTGCGGAGGTGTTGTTGCGCTTCCGTGAGCTCGGCATCGTGCTCGCGCTTGTGCTCGTGGTCGGTGCGACGACGATCGACAATCACCTCTTCCTCAGCGCGACGAACGTGCAGCAGGTCCTTTCGGGCGCGTCGATCATCGCTCTGCTCGCGATCGGCGAGACCATCGTCATCATCACGCGCAACGTCGACCTTTCCATCGGATCGGTGCTCGGCATCTCCGCCTATGCGTCCGGTGAGCTCTACGTGCACCATCCGCATGTCCCGCTCGCGCTCGTCTTCCTGCTCGCGCTTGGAATTGGCGTTGTGTGCGGGATGGTCAACGGCCTGATCGTGACGGTCGCCCGCGTCCCGAGCCTCGTCGTCACGCTCGGAACGCTCTACATCATCCGCGGGATCGACGGTGCGTGGGCCGGCGGTAACCAGGTCAACGCCTCGATGTTGCCCAACAGCTTCAACAAGATCGGCTACGGCACGATTGCCGGCGTCCCGTACCTCGGAATCATCGCCATCGTCGCCGTCGGGATCGCAACCTACGCAATGCGCAGCTTTCGGACGACGCGTGACTTCTACGCGATCGGCTCGGATCCCGATGCTGCCCGCGTTGCGGGCATCCCGGTCGGCTGGCGCGTCTTCCTCGCCTTCGTTCTCAGCGGCGCGATCGCCGGCGTTGCCGGGGCCGTCTGGCTGTCGTACTACGGGTCGGTCGACGCGATCGCCGGCGCCGGCTACGAGTTTCAGGTCATTGCCGCGGTCGTCGTCGGAGGCGTCGCAATCTTCGGCGGTAGCGGCAGCGTCCTCGGAGCCGCGCTCGGCGCCCTCCTCCTCAACACGATCAACAGCGCACTCGTCGTCGTAAACGTTTCGTCGTTTTGGAGCCAAGCGCTCGCCGGGGGGCTGCTCGTCGGTGCGATCGCCTTCGACCGGTTGATCGCTGTGCGCGTCGCGCCCGCGCTGCGGACGCGGAGGAGAGAACGTGTCTGACCTCGGCTTCCAGCCGCACGATGAGATTCCGGCGACGGAAGCACCAAGGCGCACCGGGATCGGCGTGTTCCTGCGCTGGGAAGTCCTCCTGCTCGTACTCCTCGGCGGCACGATCGCTTACGGGGCCGCTGTCTCGCCGTACTTCCTGCACTCGACGAACCTCTTCTACATCAGCTTGAACGTCGGCGAAGTCGCAATCATGGCCCTCCCGCTGACCCTGATCGTCGTCACCGGCGAGATTGACCTCTCGGTCGCGTCAATGCTCGGCCTCAGCGGAGTTTTCATGGCCGAGCTCTTCACTCACGGCTGGCCGATCTGGCCGGCGATGATCATGGCTGTTGTCCTCGGCGCATTCCTTGGTGCGGTAAACGGCTTTCTCGTCACGCGCCTGGGTCTCCCTTCGCTTGCGGTGACAATAGGGACGCTGACGCTCTATCGAGGCATCGCGCAGGGAATCCTGCCGACGGACACGATTGGCGGCTTTCCGACCGGCCTGGCGAGCATCGGCGTCGTTCCGATCCCACACACGCACATCCCGTACTCGATCGCGTTCTTCCTCGCGCTCGCTGTCGTCTTCGGCATCGTCCTGCACGCCACACCGCTCGGTCGCGCGATCTTCGCCATCGGCGCCGGCCAAGAGGCCGCCTTCTTCGCCGGCATCCGCGTCAAGCGCATCAAGTTCTGGCTTTTCGTCCTCTCCGGGACGCTGAGTGGTTTCGCGGGTGTCTTGTGGACGCTTCGTTTTGCATCCGCGCGTTACGACGCCGGCGTTGGGATGGAGCTCCTCGTCGTCACGATCGTCCTGCTCGGCGGCATTTCGATCTTCGGCGGTCGCGGCACGATCGCGGGTGTGATCGTTGCTGTGGCTATTCTCGGATCTCTGCAAACAGCGCTGACGGCCGACCTCATACCTGCGCAGGACCAGAACATCGTCGTCGGCATACTCCTGGTCGCGAGTGTCATCGTGCCGAACGGCGGCGAGCTCTACCGGCGCGCGCGCGCACGGCTGCGAAGCGCCGAAGCCCGCCGCCACGCTGCCGCCGCCGCGAAGGCGGAGGGGCAGTGAAACAGGGCCCAGCGCCGCGCGTCGGTATCTTCGGCATCGGCCTCGCCGCGTACTGGCCGCAGTTCGAGGGGTTGCGCGACCGGCTCGAGGGGTATCAGCAGGGCATCCAAGCGCGGCTCGAGACGATGGGCGCAGAGGTCGTGTCGGCGGGGCTGGTGGACACGGCGCCGGCCGCCCGACGCGCCGGTGCGAATCTCGCTGCCGCAGGCGTCGATCTCGTCATGCTCTACACGGCGACGTACGCGACGTCGTCGCAGGTGTTGCCGACTCTGCAGGCAGTCGGGGCGCCGGTTGTCATCCTGAACCTGCAGCCGACGCGCACGTTCGACTACGAAGGGATGACGACGGGCGAGTGGCTCGCCAACTGCTCCGCGTGCTGCGTTCCGGAGATCGCGGGCGCGCTCACGCGTGCGCGGATCCCCTACAGGACAGTGACCGGGACGCTTCTCGACGGCGACCCGGCATGGGACGTGCTGCGCGAGTGGCTGGACGCGGCATCCGCAGTGCACAGCCTGCGGACTGCCCGCATCGGCTTCCTGGGTCATACCTATCCGGGGATGCTCGACATGTACTCGGACTTCACGCAGGTGCACGCGCAGACCGGGGCGCACGTGGAGGTGTTGGAGATCGACGACCTCGTCGAGCGCGTTGAGTCGGCCGAAGCCGCCGAGGTCGAGCGCAAGGGGGAGGAGATCCGCGAGACCTTCGACCTCGCCGATGCCGGCGTCGACCCGATCGCGGCCGACATTACGCCCGAGATCTTCGATTGGTCGGCGCGCGTCGCCGTCGGCCTGGACCGCCTGGTCGAGGACTTCGAGCTCGACGGACTGACGTACTACTACCGCGGCATCGGCG
>DASWGR010000062.1:0-6338 GCA_036393535.1 Gaiellaceae bacterium
CTCCCAGCCGCGTTCATCGGCATCGCGCAGCACGCCGCCGACTTCGAGATCCAGCGTGTAGTCGGGCGGAGCCTCAGGTGACGCGTACACCTCCAGCTCCTTCACGACCGCATCGGTCGAGTCCAGTGCCGCCACCAAGGAGCCGTACGCGAGCTCGCCGGGAAGCACGCTCCCCGGAAGCAAGATCACCCGGAAAGGCGCCATCCGCGAACCATCCCACACCGATGAGAGTGCGTGGGCTCCGCCCGCGCACGTTCAGCGCGGAGCTAGCGGACGCCGCCGTCGCCGCCGGCCGGCCGTGACCACCAGGCGCCGTCGCTTCCGGACATCGCGCCCTGAAGCTGGTCGACGTAGCTGACGAGGTCACGCTCACGTCGGTCGAGCGTCTGCTCGAGCTCCTCGAGCTCGGTGCGCCAGCGCTCGATCCGGTCCTCGCGGAACTGGACGTCGGCTTCGAACTCGGCTTCGCGCTGCTCGAGGTCGGATTCGAGACGCTTGAGCTCGGTCGTCCGAGCGTCCGCCGCGTAGTCCGAAATCGGCTGCAGCCGCCGTTCGACGTAAGTCGGCTCCTGCCCCTCGACGCTCCCGGCAACGATCTCGCTCCCGAGAAGGGGCGCAAGGGAGGCAGCCTGCTCCGCCGAGATTTCCACACGGAGCACGAGGGGCCTGGGGATGCTGAATTCCTGGTCAGACATGAGGAGCCGCACTTGAGAGAATCGCCCGGGCCGCGGGCCGGCACCATCCCTCGGTTGAGCGGTATGCGCCAGACTCACCCAACAGAGGTGAGGATCCTGGTCGCCGAGGACGAGACGATCATCCGGCTCGACCTGCGAGCCCTGCTGGAGCACGCCGGTTTCGAGGTGTGCGCCGAGGCCCGCGACGGGGAGGAGGCGGTGGCCCTCGCGCGCTCGGAGCGTCCGGATCTCGCCCTTCTGGACGTCAAGATGCCGAAGCTCGACGGAATCGAGGCCGCGCGCCGCATCCTCGAGGAGCGGCCGATTCCGATCGTGATGCTGACCGCGTACGGGCAGGCCGAGCTCGTGGAGCGCGCAGCGGAGGCCGGCGTGTTCGGCTATCTGGTCAAGCCCTTCCGTGAGCAGGACCTTCTGCCGGCGATCCGCACTGCGCGGGCCCGTCACGAGGAGCTGACGGAGCTCCGCGAGGAGGCGGAGTCGCTGGCGGAGGCACTGGCCGCGCGCAAGGCGATCGAGCGCGCCAAGGGCTTATTGATGGAAAAGGAAGGGCTCTCGGAGCAGGATGCGTTCGCGCGGCTGCGCAAGGCGAGCCAGATTTCCGGTCGTCCACTCAAGGTCGTCGCGGAAGCGCTGATCGCGACTTTCGAGTAAGTCCTTAGAAGGAGTAGATGTCGGCGATGACGCCGAGGCCGATCAAGACGATCCCGAAGAGGAAGATCGGCTCTCCTCGGATGCCCGTCGGACGGCGTTGCGTCACTGTTCCGCGAAGGAGCGAGAAGCCGCCAGTGGGGAACGTTCCAATCAGGAACAGCAGGCACCCGACGATGTAGTACGCGACGGCGATCGTCGCCGAGACGCCGTGACCCGTCGCGAGGGCGATCACCGCAGCGAGCACGCCGAGCCCGACCGCGAGGCCGCCGCAGGCGAGACCGAATCGCCTCAGCGCTGCACCGAGCCCGGTCCAGCGGCTCACCGGCGCCGGTTCGTGTCTGCGCGTGACCGGCGGCTCGCTCATAGGCCGACCTGTGTCCTATGAGCGGGGGTGGTGTCGGCGGTCGCATCGCCGCCACCCCTGAGGCGATTTCTAAAGAAAGGGGCTCGTGGGGGAAGCATGGTTTCCCCCACGGGAGCGAGCCGAAGGCGAGGGACGCTCACGAACGCACCCGCTCGAACAGGTGCTCCCAGCGCTGGAGCAGAGCCTTGAGCTCGTCGCGTGCGTGGCGGTGAGCCGCGAGCATCTCGACGTCGTTCCAGTCTTCTGCGAGGCGTCGCTCGAGTTCGGCGACCGTGCTTTCGTGTTCGGCGATCTGCGCCTCGATCCGCTCGAGCTCCGAGGGGACCTTTGCCTTGGCGGGCGCCCTGCGCGGCTTCGCGGGCTTGCGTTCGACCGGCGGCGGCGAGGGAGGCGGTGCCTTGCGCGCTTCGCGCTGGCGGACGTACTCCGCCCAGCCGCCGTCGTAGGAGTTGAGCTGCCGGTCCTCGATCGCAATCGTTCGCTCCGCGACCGCGTCGAGGAGGGCACGGTCGTGCGAGACGAGGAGGACCGTCCCCGGGAATGCCTCGAGCGCAGCTTCGAGTGCCTCGCGGCTCTCCAGGTCGAGGTGGTTCGTCGGCTCGTCGACGACGAGGAAGTTCGCGCCGGACGCGACCACCAGCGCGAGTGCAAGGCGTCGGCGCTCGCCACCCGAGAGCATGAGCACGGGCTTCTCGTGCTCGGTCCAGCCGGAGAACAGGAAGCGGCCCAGGAGCTTCTGCGCGTCGGGACGCTGCAGGCCCGTTGCGCGTTGGACGCATTGCAGCACGGATCCGCGGGTGTCGAGCTCCATTTCCTGCTGGGAGAAGTACGCCGGCACGACCCCGTGCCCGAGCCGTACGACCCCGTCGTCGGCTTCGCGCCGTTCGAGGATGGTTTCCAGCAGCGTGGTCTTTCCCGATCCATTCGGACCGACGAGTGCGACGTGCTCGCCACGCTCGATCGCGAAGCTTGCGCCCTCCAGCAGCACCCGGTCGCCGATTCGAAGCGCGACCTCTTCTGCCTCGAGGACCGTTCGACCGCTGCGCGCCGGCTTCAGGAACTCGAAGCCCAGGCTCCTGGTCCTGCGGGTGAGCAGATCGATCTCACCCTTGGCCTTTGCGCGCTCCTTTTCCAGGCGCTCGATCTGCGTCAGTTTCACCTGCGCCTTGCGCGCCATCTTCTCCGTCGAGGCACGGAACCGAGCGACGAAGCGCTCCAGCCGCTCGATGTCCCGGCCCACGCGGTCGGCCGCCTTCGAGGCGGCGTGAAGTCGGGACGCCTTCTCGAGGCGCCAGGCGTGCCACGGGCCCTTGAAGTACGTCGAGCGCCCCGCATCGAGCTCGAGCACGACGTTCGTGACGGCTTCGAGGAACCAGCGGTCGTGCGCCACGATCATGATCCCGGCGTCGAGTGACTGCAGTTCGCGCTCGAGCCACTCCAGGCTTTCGACGTCGAGGTGGTTCGTGGGCTCGTCAAGGAGCAGGAGATCCGGATCGCCGCCGAGCGCGCGTGCGAGCGAGGCGCGTGTCAGTTCGCCGCCCGAGAAGGTCTGGAGCTGGCGGTCGAGCTGTTCGTCCGCGAAGCCGAGCCCGCGCACGACGGCGGTCGCGCGCTCGCGCCAGTCGTAGCCGCCGGCATGCTCGAGCCGCGCCTGCGCTTCTCCGTAGCGGTGCATCGTTTCGGGGCCGTGATCGCCTCGGGCCATTGCGTCCTCGAGCCGGCGCAGCTCCTCTTCCAGCGCGATCAGGTCGCTCGCGCCCGAGAGGACGTAGTCGCGGAGGGTCAGGCGCCGATCCAGCGGCGGCCGCTGGTCGTGGAGAGCCACACGAGTTCCTTTCTGGAACACGAGGTCACCACCCTGGAGGCTCGTTTCGCCGACCAGAGCACGCAGCAGCGTCGTCTTGCCGGCTCCGTTAGGGCCGGCGAGTGCCACACGGTCGCGGCGCTCGACCTTGAAGGAGACTCCATCGAAGAGGGGGTCCCCACCCAGCTCCTTCCGAAGCCCCGATGCAATTACGACGGCCATTGCTCAGAGGCTAGCCGCGCCCCGCCGAGATGGGGACTGAGGCCTACGAGGTGGTGACTTCCGAGCCGACGAGCCGACGCGCGGCGGCCGCGATGTGCTCGGCATCGATGCCGTAGGCGTTCAGGAGCTCCTCGGGCTTGCCGGAGCGCGGCATCTCCCGCACCGCCAGCTTCAGTACCCGCGCGTGCTCGTCCTTCTGGGCGAGCGCGGCCAGGACCGCGTCACCGACGCCGCCTTCGGGGAAGTGGTCCTCGACCGTGACGATCTTGCCCGTCGCCTCCGCGGCGGCCTGCAACGTCTCCGCATCGATCGGCTTGATCGAGTAGGCATCGATCACGCGGGCGGCGATGCCGTCTTCCGCGAGCGCGTCGGCCGCCTTGAGTGCCTCGTGCACCGTTATGCCCGTGCCGACGATCGTGACGTCGTCATCATCCGACGAGCGGACGACCCGGCTGCCGCCGACCTCGAACTCCTCGTCCGGCCCATAGATCACCGGCGTGTTGGGGCGGAGGGTGCGCATGAACACGATGCCCTTCGTGTCCGCCATCGCCACGACGAGCTTGGCGGTCTGGTTCGCGTCGCACGGGTGCAGCACGACACTGGAATGAATTGCCCGGAGCGAGGCGATGTCCTCGAGCGCCATCTGGGAAGGACCGTCCTCGCCGATCGAGACACCGGCGTGCGACCCCGAGAGACGCAGATCCACGCGGCTGATCGCAGCCATGCGGACGAAGTCATAGGCCCGCGAGAAGAATGCGGCAAAGGTGGAGGCGAACGCATTCCACCCGCGCGCGTGCAGACCGACCGCCGCGGCGACGAGCTGCTGTTCCGCGATGTACATCTCGAAGAAGCGGTCAGGGTGTGCCTGCTTGAAGATCTCTGCGAACGTCGAGTTGCTCACCTCGCCGTCGAGGGCGACCACGTCTCCACGTGCGGACCCGAGCGCCGCGAGCGCCTCGCCGTACGCCTTGCGCGTTGCCACCTCCTGGCCGCGCTCGTACCGCGGTAGCTCGAGTGGCCCATCCGGGAATCGGTGCGGCTCGGCAGGCTCCGGTTTTGAGACCTCGACGCGGATGTCGCGGACGCCGCCGAGCTCCTCGATCGCAGCGTCGGGATCGTCGAGGGGCTTGCCGTGCCAACCTTCCTTGTCCTCGACGGCCTTCACACCCTTGCCCTTGATGGTGCGCGCCACGATCACCGTCGGGCGGCCCGTCGTCTCTGCTGCTTCCTTGTACGCGCGGTCGATCTCCTCGACGTTGTGTCCGTCGACCTCGATCGCGTTCCAGCCGAACGCCCGCGCGCGCTCGACGTACACGCCCGTGTTCCAGCCGATCATGGTCTCGCCGCGCTGGCCGAGCCGGTTCACGTCGATGATCGCCGTGAGGTTGTCGAGCTCGTAGTGCGACGCGTGCTCGTAGGCCTCCCACATCGAGCCCTCCGCCATCTCGCTGTCGCCGCAGAGCACCCAGACGCGCGAAGGAAGGCGGTCGAGGTACTTCGCGGCGAGCCCCATCCCGACGCCGATCGGCAGGCCCTGTCCGAGCGAGCCCGTCGCGACGTCCACCCACGGGATGAGCGGAGTCGGATGCCCCTCGAGCATGCTGCCGAACTTGCGGTACGTGAGCAGCTCCTCGTCGGTGATCGCCCCGACGGCGCGGAGGATCGCGTAGTAGAGCGTCGAGGCATGCCCCTTGGAGAAGATCAGGCGGTCGTTCGTCGGGCTCTTCGGGCTGTCGTAGTCGTAGCGGAGGTGATTCGCGACCAGCACGGCCATCAGGTCGGCGGCGGACATGCCCGAGGTGGGATGGCCTGACTTCGCGACGGCGGCCGGACGGATCGAATCGACGCGGAACTGCTGGCCGAGTTCGCGGAGTTCGTTCGCGTCCATCGCCGCGCATTCTAGGAGCCAGGCGTCGTCTTGTGCCGGTGGGGTACGGTCCAGCCGTGAAGGTGGCGATCGCATTCGACCACCGGGGCGTGCGCCTGCGTGACTCAGTGCTCGAGGCGCTTGCCGGGCACTCCGTGGTGGACCTGGGCACCGACACCGACGCCGTCCGGCTCGACTACCCGGACAAGGCTCGCGAGATCGGCGAGGCCATTCTCCGCGGCGATGCCGAGCGGGGAGTCTTCGTCTGCGGTTCCGGCGTGGGCGCCTCGGTCGCCGCCTGCAAGCTGCCCGGAATCCGCGCCGCGATCTGCCACGACGTCTACTCGGCCCACCAAGGGGTAGAGCATGACGACATGAACGTGCTCTGCCTCGGCTCTGAAGTCATCGGGCCGTCGCTAACGCGCGACTTGGTCATGACGTTCGTAGCGGCGCGATTCGATGGCGGGGAGCGTTACGTGAAACGACTGCAGATGATCGAAGACTTGGAACGCGAGGCGGTTCCAGCCCATGAATGAAAGACAATCTTGGAATCCCACCCAGTCCCGGCGGAGCCGGGCTTTGCCCGGCGGGAGCCTTAGGTGGCGTCTCTCTCCGCCAACAAGGAGGGGGCTCGTGGGGAACCATGGTTCCCTCACGTTAGAAGACTTGGAAAGGAACACCTCTCATGCCTGAATCGAATTTGCACAAGCTGTCCGCGCTAGGCCAGAGCGTTTG
>DASWGR010000063.1:0-19506 GCA_036393535.1 Gaiellaceae bacterium
CCGCTGCTCCGCTCCTCGATCATGCGCAACCCGAGGTGGACGTGCCCGAGGAGACGGCCTTCGTCTGTCTGCCGGAACGTCGGGCCTGCGGTCAGCTCGGCCACACGCCCGACGTCGTGCAGGAGCGCCGCGGCGATCAGCAGATCGCCACGCAGCCGGGGATGCAGCTGAGCCGTCTCACGGCATATCGTCGCGACCCCGACCGTGTGCTCGAGCAGGCCGCCTGCATACGAATGGTGATTCTCCGAGGCAGGCAGCCGCCGCAGCGAAGCGCGCAACACGTCGTCAGAGAAGAACCGAGTCACGATCCCTGCGAGCCCGTCGTGCGAAATCTCACCGGCGAGGAACTCGAGAAAGCCGTCCAGCTCATCAGCGTCTCGCCGTAGTGCCGGTGCGAACTCCGCCGGATCCGCCTCGGGTGCGGCCTCGAGCGTGCGCACGTCGACCTGGAGGCGGTTGCGGAACTTCTCGACGCGGCCGAGCACGCGCACCGCGTCGCCCTCCGCAAAGCGCGCGTCGAGGAGCTCGACGTCGTGCCAGACACGCGCGTCGATACGGCCGCTCGGATCGACGAGCTCGAGCGCGAGGTACGCGGCGCCGCCCTTCGTGCGCAGCCGCTGCTTGCGCGCCACCGCATAGACGCCCTCGACGATCCGTTCCTCGGACAGCTCTGCGATTGCGCTCATCGGCTGTTCTTCGGCCGATGAGCGGTGGAAGGGGCGTAAGGGGAAACGGGGAGGTTTCTGCTCTCCTTCTCCTCGGCACACGCGGCGATCTCAGCGGCGCGTGAGCTGAGGCGTCCTCTAAAGAAGGGGGCACATCGTGGGGGGAAAATGGGTTCCACCACGGGAACGAGCCGAAGGCGAGTGACGCTCACGACGCAAGTCTAGGTCCGAACCCGGATGCTAGGGTCGGCCCAAATGGCCGTGGTCAAGCCGTTCCGCGCCGAGCGCTACGACGAGTCGAAGGCAGGCCCGCTGGAGCGGCTCGTGGCGCCACCGTACGACGTGATCTCGCCCGAGCAGCGCGAGGAGTACCTGGCGCGCAGCCTCTACAACGTCGTCCACCTGACGCTTCCAGACGACGAGGAGCAGGCCGGCCGTGACCTGACCGCCTGGCGCGACCAGGGCGTGCTCTCGCGCGATCCGGAGCCCGGCTACTGGTTCCTCTCGCAGGACTACGTCGGCCCGGACGGCATCCACCGCACGAGGTCGGGGCTGGTCGCTTCGCTCCGGGCCGAGCCCTACGAGAACGGAGTCGTCCTCCCACATGAGCGCACGCATCGCGGTCCGAAGGAGGGCCGGCTCCGGCTGCTCCGCGCCACCCGCACGCAGCTCGAGCCGATCTTTCTGCTCTACGAGGGTGATTCGCTCCAGCCGCCCGCGCGCGCGCCCGATCTCCAGAGCGGCGGAGACAAGCTCTGGCGTGTCGATGACGCTCCCAGCTTCGAGGACGCCGAGCTCCTGATCGCGGACGGCCATCATCGCTACGAGACGGCGGTTGCATACGGACAGGAGGGCGGCTCGCCTTACCTCATGGTCGTCCTCGTGCCGACGGAGCAGGAAGGGCTGACGATCTTTCCCACGCATCGAATGGCCGAGCGCGTCAACGGTGCCCGTGGCACGCCGATCGAGGAGCCCGGGGACGAGCTGCCCGGCGTCGTCCTGTATCGCGACGGGCGGTACGAGTTGTTGAACGGCGACGGGCTCGACGTCGAGATCGTCGAGCGGATCGCCCCTGAGGGCGTGACCTACACGCCGCAGCGCGCCGAAGCGGTCGCGACGGTGGACCGCGGCGACGCCGAAGCGGCGTTCCTGCTTCGTCCGACTCGGATCGAGGACGTCTGGGCGGTCGCGCGGCGCGGTGAGACGATGCCGCAGAAGAGCACGTACTTCTATCCCAAGCTGACCTCGGGCCTGCTCTTCCACCCGCTTGACTGACTGGCTCGCCCTCTGCCGTGCTGCGGTCGAGGACGTGCGCGGCGTGCTCGCCGAGTTGCCGCGGCGCTCCGACCGTGAGCCCGTCGTCGGGTCCGGGAAGGGTGGCGACGAGACGACGGCGATCGACGCGGCGGCCGAGCGCGTGATCCTCGCCCGGTTCGAAAAGGTCGACGGTCTGACGATCGTCTCCGAAGAAGCCGGCGTGATCAGAGACGGCGCGACGTTCGTCGTGATCGATCCGATCGACGGCTCGCTGAATGCAAAACGCGGCATCGGGTTCTTCGCGCTTTCCATCGCCGTTGCCTCCGGCCCGACAATGGGCGACATCGACTTCGGCTTCGTTCACGACTTCGGCAGCGAGGAAGAGTGGACGGCGACGCGCGGCGAGGGAGCGCGGCTCGACGGGACGCCGCTCGAAGGCGAGCTGCCGAAGAAGCAGATCGAGATCCTCGCATTCGAAGCGACGCGCACGGCCTCAGTGGCCGAGAAGGCCGCAGCCGTGGTCGATCTGGCCTACCGCCTGCGGATCATGGGCTCTCTGGCCCTCTCGCTCTGTCACCTCGCCGCCGGTCGCATCGACGCCGTCTGCTCGCTCAAGCCGGCACGCGCGGTGGACATCGCCGCGGCCCAGCTGCTCGTCCTCGAGCGAGGCCTCGCCATCGACTTCCCCGACGCACCGCCGTTCGCGGCTGCCCCGCTCGACGTGGAAGGGCGGTCACGGGTCGTGGCAGCGGGAACGCCGGACCTGTGCCGACAACTCGCCGCCGCCCTTGGCTGAAGCGAAGACTGTCAACCTGAGCTCGGCGAACCGCGTCCTCTTTCCCGAGGACGGCATCACGAAGGGCGATCTCTTCGAGTACTACAAGCAGGTCGGCCCCACGATCGTGCCGCACCTGCGTGACCGACCCTTCACGATGAAGCGCTATCGCGAGGGCATCGACGCGCCGGGGTTCTTCCAGAAGCAGGCGCCGAAGGGAATGCCGGACTGGATCCCCACACGCCAGTTCCGCACGTGGCCGCGCGAAGGCGAATCGCGGCTTGTCGACTTCCCGCTCGTCAACTCGACCGAGGCGCTGCTGTGGATGGTGCAGATGCACTGCATCGACATGAACGCCTGGTACTCGCGCGTGGACAAGCCCGACCGTCCGGACTTCGTCCTGTTCGACCTCGACCCGCCGGACGATGGGTTCGAGCTCGCAATCGAGGTGGCTCACCTCATCCGCGAGCTGCTCGAGGAGCTCGAGCTCCCGGGTTACGTGAAGACGAGCGGCGCGGACGGGATCCACGTGGTCGCGCCGATCACGCGACGGTCGACGTTCGAGCAGACGTACGACTTTGCGGAGAAGGCTTCGCGCCTGCTCGAGCTACGGCATCCCGGCAAGGTCACGACCGAGTGGCTGAAGAAGAAGCGGGAGGGCGTGCTCGTCGACCACCGGCAGAACGGCCATGGCAAGACGATCGCCTCGGTGTATTCAGTTCGGCCCAAGCCGGGTGCGCCCGTCTCGACGCCGCTTCGGTGGGAGGAGCTGACGCCTCGAGTTAGGCCGCGCGACTTCGGCCTGGAGCAGGCGCTCCGGAGGATCAAAGAGCACGGTGACCTCTACGCGCCGGTGCTGGAGGAGCCACGGCCGCTCGCGCCTGCGGCAAAGAAATTGGAACGGCTAGGCTCAGGCTTGTGAGCGAGCCAAACCGCGACCTGATCTTGAAAGCCCTCGAGCGCGTCATCGATCCCGAGCTTCGCAAGCCGGTGACCGAGCTCGACATGGTGCGCGGCGTCGAGATCGACGGCGGCGACGTGCGCGTCACGATCGCGCTGACGATCGCGGGCTGCCCGTTGCGCGATTCGTTCCAGCAACAGGTGGCCGAGGTGCTGCGGGACGTGCCTGGCGTGGAGCGCGTTGCGCTCGGCTTCGACGTCATGACGCCCGAGGAGCGCCAGGCGCTGACGACGAAGCTGCGCGGCGGCCTGCAGGAGCGCTCGAAGGGTCTGTCCCTCGACGCGTCCACACGCGTGCTCGCGGTCTGCAGCGGCAAAGGCGGTGTCGGCAAGTCGACACTGACGGCGAACCTCGCCGTCGCGCTCACGCAGGCCGGCAAGCAGGTCGGCGTGCTCGACGCGGACGTCTACGGACACTCGATCCCGCACGTGCTCGGCATCCGCCAAAAGCCAGTGCTCGTCGACAAGATGATCGTCCCGCCCGTCAAGCACGACCTGAAGCTGATGTCGATCGGCTTCTTCCTCGACGACAACCAGCCGGTGATGTGGCGCGGTCCGATGCTGCACCGCGCGCTCGAGCAGTTCCTGTCTGACGTGCATTGGGGACAGCTCGACGTGCTCGTCGTCGACATGCCGCCTGGAACGGGAGACGTCGCGATCTCGCTCGGACAGCTGCTGCCGCGTGCGGAGACGATTGTCGTGACGACGCCGCAGCCGGCTGCGCAGGAGGTGGCTTCGCGCGCCGGCGTGATGGCGCAGAAGACCGGCATGCGGCTCGTCGGTGTGGTCGAGAACATGACCGGCGAGGTGTTCGGTAGTGGCGGCGGCGACCGTCTCGCTGCGGAGCTCGAGATCCCACTGCTCGGACGCGTCAGGCTCGATCCGCTGCTGCGCGAATGCGGCGACGCGGGCGAGCCGCTCATGGCGACTGCCCCAGATTCGGAGAGTGCGGGCGAGATCCGCAGGATCGCCGAGCAGGTTCTCGCGCTCGACCGCGGCACGATCGTCAAGCCGCTGACGCTCGTCTCGCGCTAGGACAGGTCGGGCGCCGGCCCTTCCTCGACCGGCGAGAACCTCGCGTACGCCTCTTTGGGTGACGCCACCTCCCTGTCGACGCCGGCACCGAGACGGACCGCCGTCTCGTCGACGGGATAGCTTGCGCCACCTTTGCGCGCTCCGACGGCGAGTACCAGTGCGGGACCTTCGCCGGCGCCGACGATGACGTGCTTCGTCCTTGGCGGGCAATGGACGAAATCCCACGCCTTGAGCGGACGCTCGTGCCCCTCGACGACGAGCAGGCACTCACCTCGTAGGACGAGGAAGTCCTCCTGCCCCGGCTCCTCGTGGTACATCGCCATCGGCATTCCCGGAGGCAAGACATTGATGTTGATTCCCAGCTGCTCAAACGCGGCGTCGTCCTTGCCTTCGAAGGGACAATACGCGCCGAGCTCGTTGTGCAGCCAGCGCGAGTCGCCCGCGTTGACGACGAACCAGCCCTCTCCCTGCGGAACGCCGTTCTCGAGCTTCGCCTCCGGAACCATCGCGTAAGTATGCTCGCCGCCGTGCAGGTCGAGGAGCGGATCCGCGCGCTCGGTTTCTCCGAAGAGGACACCCACATACTTGCCGACCACTTTCTCGACGCCGAGCGCCGGGGCAAGCGCGGACACGGGCTCGCGCGCGTCGACTGGCTTGAAGGCCTCAGCGGTCTCGATCCTGCGGCGGAGCCCGAGTGCGTCGCCGCCGAGGCCTGCTACGAGCGTTGGGAGGGCCGCGGCGCGCTCGGCTACTTGACCCTGGCGGCGATCTGCGCCGGCCAGCTCGAGGATCCGCCCGAGGCCACGCGGCTCGTTGTCGCGCACGACTGCTTTCCGACCGGAATGCTCGGCTACTGGGCGCGCCGCATCGCTGCAGGGGGGCTGCTGGCCGTGCTGACGGCCACGTCGCCGCCGCGCCTCGGCCATCCCGACGGCGGCCCGAAGCTCACCGGGACGAATCCGCTCGCCATCGCGATCCCGAGCTCGGACGGCAGGCCGATCGTCAGCGACGTCTCGATGGGTCGCGTGACCTACGGGGACGTGATCGCCGGCGCGGCTACGGAGGACGAGCTGGTGCCGTTCGGCGGCGAGCACGCGCACAAGGCCTTCGCGCTCGCACTCGGGCTCCAGTTGCTCGTCGACTCGCTCATCGGCGACGGGTACGGCGCGGTGATGCTCGTTGCGCAGCCCGCGGCGGATCCCGTTCCTGCGCTGCGCACTCGCGCCGCCGGTTTGCGGCTCCCGGGCGACGCGTGATTTAGCCGGACTGCTTGCGCAGGGCGCCGAGGACGACCGGGTCGATCCGGTCGATCCCGCCGACTCGTTCCTCGAGGTTCTCCGTTCCCGCCCAGTCGTTGAAAGCTTTGCCCAGCTCGCCGTCGTAGCCGAGCTTGGTCAGTCGGTCGCGCAGCTCGCCCGCAAGGGCTTCGTCGACGGCGAGCCAGTCCTCGGGCGGTGTGATCCCGAAGAGCTCGTTGTGCAATCCGTAGAGCCGGCGCAATTCGACGATCGGCTGTTGGTGGTCGTCGACGCGAAGATCGACGACGACGTCCGAGAGGCTTGCGTAGCCGGCGTCCTTCTCCACGACCAACAGGGACGCCGACTGCTGGCCGCGCCGGTCACCGCCGGCGGCCTGCGCCGCGGCGACGCACTCGATCAGCCGTTCCGCGAGGGAGAGGTGCCCGTTCTGCTCGAACGTCGCCGCGAGGGCGTCGACCGTCTCCCCGGAGACGAGGATGTTCCCCTGTGCCGCGTAGCTGCTCCCTGTCCGGCCGCCGGCCCAGTCGTGGCACGCCTCCCCGGTGAACGTGGCCGCGCGGCCCTGCCCGTCCACGATGCCCACCTGCCGCTCGGCGCGGCCCTCGTCCACGGCCGTAAGCGCCTCGACCGCTTCTTTGGCCGAACGGCCCTCGCGCAGCAGGGCGAGCCCGTCCGGGCCGTAGCGCGGGTTTGCATACGACTGCGTCGCGATCGCGCCCACGTGCGGCTCGGCCCAGGGAACCACCGAGCCGACAGCGAGGAACTTCGATTGCACGGCGACGCCCCACTGACCTGCATCGAGGTCGCACGCGACGATCGAGTACGTCGCGACGACGTCGTTACGGGCCATACGTCAGCTCGCGCAGGTCCAGGTCGAGCAGGTCGCGCCGCTCGGCCGGTACGAGCGCCGACGCCACCTCCGGATGTGCAAGCGCAGCTTTCACCGCCTCCGCCGACGCGGCTCGTACGACGATCGGCTGCCCGGCCGCGTGCGCTTCCTGCAGCTTGCCGCGATCCGACACCTCCTCGAGCACGAGCGCCTCGCCGAGATCGAGCTCGCCCTCGACGGCGATTTCCGGGACACGGCGTCCCGTCGCACCGAACCAGCGCTCTCTCACAGCTCGATCGACTCGCCCGGGTCGATTGCATGCACCTCGACGCCCTTCGCCAGCTTCTTGAGCTCGTCAGGCGTTCCGGCCAGGAGCGGGAAGGTTCCGTAATGCGAGGGAACGACGCGCTTCACGCCGAGCAGCTCGCAGGCCACCGCGGCCTCGCGCGGATCCATCGTGAAGTGTCCGCCGATCGGCAGCACGGCGACATCCGGTGAGTAGATGCGTGCGATGAGCTGCATGTCGCCGAAGACACAGGTGTCGCCTGCGAAGTAGATCTTCTTGCCATCCTCGAGCTCGATGACGATCCCGGCGGCTTCGCCTAGGTAAGTCCCGTCGTCGGCCGAGCTCGAATGGAACGCATTTGTAAGCGTGAACTTGATCCCCGCGACGTCGACGGTTCCACCCTTGTTCGGCCCGGGGGCAGCGTCGGTCTGCGCGCCCTGCTCCTGGAGCCAGCCCTTCAACTCGACCTGAGCGACGATCGGCACCGAACCGAGCTTCTGCGTGATCGCAACGACCGAGCCGAGGTGGTCGGAGTGGCCGTGCGTGACTGCGATCACGTCGCAGCGCTCCGGGTCCCGCTCGGACTCCGGACACTTTGGGTTGTCGAACCAGGGATCGACGTACACGCGCTTGCCGCCCGGCGAGTCGAGCCGGAATGAGGCGTGTCCTAGCCAGGTCAGTGACGCAGCGGCCATTGCTCTCCTCCTCGTTTCGCAGGTGGCGGCGCGGAGCGTAAAGGAACGTCCGAGGTCAAGGCGAAGCTTGGCGAGGATGTCCCGTCGCCTGCTTCCCCCCGTGCTCGTCCTGGCGGCCCTCCTCTCCGACTCCAGCGGCGCCCATGGGTTCGCGTTCGCCCTACTTCTCCTCGCGATTCCGGCGGCTTTCGTGCTCGCCCTGGACTGTTACGGAGACTTCCTGGAGTCGCGGTGCAGCGTCATCCGTCCCGCTGTGGCGGGGCTGTCCCTGCTCCTCCTCGTGCTCAGCGCGGCCCTGCGCAGCCCGGCCGTGCTCGGCGGTGTTCCCAAGTTCGCGGTGTCGGCACTAGTGATCACGCTCGTGCTTTATGCAGCGATCTCGGTCGGCTCGTTGCTGCCGGGCCGCGCCCTGCCCGAGTCGGTCTGAGGCGCCGAGGACGGTGGTGCGGATAACCGCACCACCGAACACCTGCCGACCGCCCCGGCTCGACAGGTAAAAGTTTAGGCGTGCTTGCCCGCCTGGCCCACCTCGTGCACCGCCGCCGAGGCCGCTTCGTCGCTTTCTGGGTGCTGCTGACCGCATTCGGCGTGTTCGCGACGATACGCGTCGCCGATCGGTGGTTCGAATCGTTTTCGATTCCGGGCTACTCCGCGTACGAGACGAACCAGAAGACGTTGAGGACGTTCGGTACCGGCGAGCAGGCCCCGATGATCGCTGTCTTCCGGTCCAAGGGTGACGTCACGAAGGAAGATCTGACGCCGGCGATCGAGAAGGCCGCGGCGGTGAACCCGGGCTCGCGGGTCAGCTCGTACTTCGATACGCACAACGACGTCTTCGTCTCGCGTGACCGCCACACGACGTTCGCAGAGATCTACGCACCGGGTCAGAACACCTTCTCGACCAACCCTCACATCAAGAACGTGCGAAAGGTCCTGGAGGCGACCGCCCCGCCGGGCGTGGAGACGCATCTCACCGGCCTCCTGCCGATCTACGACGCGACGAGCGGGGGCGGGACCGGCCCGAGCGTGCTGACCGAGGCGCTGATCGGCGGCGTCGGAGCGCTCGTGATCCTCATGTTCGTGTTTGGGACGCTGCCTGCGGTGGCGATCCCGCTCGCCATCGCGGTGACCTCGATCCTCAACACGTTCACTCTCGTGTGGCTCCTGACCTACCTGACGAACGTCTCGATCATCGTCCAGTTCCTGATCGCGCTCGTCGGTCTCGGCGTCGCCATTGACTACGCGCTGCTGATGATCTTCCGCTTCCGCGAGGAGCTGGCCTCCGGCGAGGACGTCGAGACTGCCCTGGAACAGACGATGACGCATGCAGGTCGGTCGGTCATCGTCTCAGGCTCGACGGTCGCTGTCGGACTTTTGAGCATGGTCCTGCTCCCGCTGCCGTTCATCAGGTCGATCGGAATCGGCGGCATGTTGATTCCGGCGGTATCGGTGATCGTCTCGATCACGCTCCTCCCCGCGTTGCTCTCGTTGCTCGGGCACCGCATCAACAAGCTGCGTGTGATGCCGAGGCGCTTCGTCACGGTCACCAACCCGGAATCGGGCTGGTGGGGCAAGTGGGCGCGTCTCGTTATCCGCAGGCCGGTTGCGGTGGCCGCCGTGGGCGCTGTGATCGTCGGCGTGCTGCTCGCGCTTGGATCTCAGCTGAACCCGAGCGAGGCTCAGGCCAAGGACTTCCCCGGCAAAGGCGACGCGATCACGGGGCGGGACGTGCTCGCCGCTTCGGGGTTCACAGCGGGTGTGATGAAGCCGTTCATCGTCTTGGCGCCCGCGAATGATGCGAGCCGGGTCGTAAAGAGCTTGCAGGGCGTCGACGGTGTCGTGGGGGTGACGGCGCCGCAGAGCTGGCGCAAGGACGGTCTAGCGCTCGTCGAAGCGTTCCCGAGTGTCGATGGCTCGAGCAAGGCGGTGCGCGGGACTATCTCGCGCGTGAAGGACGCTTTGCCGGCCGGCGCAAGTCTGGGCGGCGTCGCGCCGGAGGACCGCGACTTCGTGCATGCGGTGTACGGCAACTTCCCGTACGTCCTGTTGTTCGTCGTCCTGCTGACCTACGTCCTGCTTGCACGCGCGTTCCGCTCGCTGCTGCTGCCGCTGAAGGCGGTGATCCTCAATCTGGTGTCGCTCGGAGCTGCCTACGGGATCATTGTCTTCATCTTCCAGCAGGGCCACGGCTCCAACGCGATCTGGGGCGTGCCCGCGACACAGTCGATCATCCCGTGGATCCCGCTGATGATCTTTGCGTTCCTGTTCGGGCTCTCGATGGACTACGAGGTCTTCATGTTGACGCGCATGCGCGAGGCGTACGACGAGACGAAGAGCACGCGCGATGCTGTCGCCCTCGGGCTCGCGCGCACAGGGAAGCTCGTGACCAGCGCCGCGCTCGTCCTGATGTTCGCTTTCTTCGTGCTTTCGACGGGCCCGGGCACCGACATCAAGCAGTTCGGGATCGGGTTAGCGGCCGGGATCATCTTCGACGCAACCGTAATCCGGGCGCTGCTGGTTCCGGCGATCATGATGCTGATGGGCCGGTGGAACTGGTGGCTTCCCGACTGGGCGGCGCGCCCGCTTCGCACTCGGCCGAGCGAGCCCCTGCCTGAGGGCTCCGCCGTTCCCGAGTCTGCCTGAACGTCCCTCGGCGTCCACCGTGTTTGGGACATCTCCGACCAAGGAAGAACGTCGGCGGGGGTTCAGGCGGTGAAACAGGGGGTGCTGCGGTGAAGTCGCATCGTTCTTTCCAGCGTGTGTCGATCGTCGTCGTCCTCGCGCTCGGCGCGGCCTTGCTGCTCGGGTCTGCGCAGCGGGGGGCAGTCGCGGCCAATCCGCAGTCTGGGACCGTGAATCCCACGGGATCCGGCGTAGCGTGGGACGGCACCGCCGTGGGCGGCTCCTCCGCGGGGGAGTCGTCGTGCGTCGAAAGCGTCAATTGCGATACCTACCTGCTCAACGTCTCGGGTGCTCCCACCGACTGGACCGGCAAGGTCGTCGACGTGAGGATCTCATGGCTGATCCCTGCGAACGACTTCGACCTCTACATCCACAAGGGCTCGAACGACGGCCCGATCGTGGCCGACTCCGGAAGCGGCGCCCCCGACACCGACGAAGAGGCCACATTCGATCCGTCGGTGGAAGGAACCGGCCCCTACACCGTGCACGTCGTCTACTTCTCGGTCGCGGGCGAGCAGTACCACGGCACTGCAAGGGCCCAGAACAAGCCCACGGCCCGAACGGCGATCTATGTCGACGGAGGCATCACCTTCAGTCCGAACGTGACCACGAAGGCGCCCGTCGCCTCCCGTGACGGCGAGCCGAGCAACCGCACGGATGCGTTCGGCAACAACTACACCGCCGGGATCCGAGGGGTGCCCGCCGGTGTCGACCTCTGGTACGACGACCTCAATAGCGACCCCTTCATGCGGAACTCGGTCTATCGCGGCCAGCCCGACTCTTTCACGGGGAATGAGCAGACTTCGGTCGGCGCGGACGGCGGCGGCGACGTCGACCTCGCGGTCGGTCGTGGTGCGACTCCGAATCCGCCGACGCTCGCCTTCTCGAGTCTCGTCCTCAGTAACATCTCGGTCGGCAAGTCGACGAACAAGGGTGCGTCGTTCACGCTCAACCCGCTCGGCAACGTGCCGGGAGGCGCACCGATCGACGATCGCCAGTGGCAAGAGTTCTATGGCCCGAACAGCGTCTATCTGCTGTATCGCACGGTCGCGCCGGCTGTGTCACAGATTCAGCGGTCTGACGACGGCGGCCTCACATATGGCCCGGCGGTGACCGCGGGCCCCATCGGCCAGGTCGGTTACATCGACGTGCATCAGCCGACCGGCACGGTTTATGTCAGTGGGTCGAGCGGCCAGGTCTGCACGGGGACGCCGACCGCCCCGAACCTCTCTCCGACGGCGTACAGCTGCCATCAGGCCGCGACGGGCAGCGTGGCCAACATCTTCTTCGTCGTGAAAGTCGCAGAGGACGGGACCCCCGACGGCACCGTCTACGTCGCTTACTCCGACGGTCACGACATCTTCCTCACGAACTCGCTCGACAAGGGCGCCACCTGGAGTCAGCCGGTGAGGGTGGACAACGGCGCAGAGACGAGAACGAGCCTGATGCCTTGGCTCGAGACCGGCCCCACGCCAGGCTCGGTCGGCGTCGTGTGGTACGGCAGCTCGAGCTCTTCGAACGTCGACAGCGCCGATTGGAAGGTCTTCTACGCGCAGACGTATGACGCGACCTCCGCGAATCCGACCTTTCGGCAGGTCAGCGCGAGCGACCACCTCATTCATGCCAGCAACATCTCCACCGGTGGCACGCTCGGGACGGCGAACCGGAACCTGCTCGACTACTTCCAGATCTCCTTCGATCCGAACGGCGCCGCGGTTCTCGCCTACACGGACGACCACAACGACTTCGACGGTCATACATATGTGACGCACCAGATCAGTGGGCCAGGCCTGAACCCGAGCAAGGGCAGCGTGCCGTCTCCCGGCCCGGCTCCGGCACCGCAATCCGGGCCGTTCCCGAGCGCTGCCAGCGTCGGAGGCGAGCCCGGGTCGCAGGTGACCGACTTCAGGCACGACGTCGCCGACGGGCTGCTCGTCGTCACCCCGACCGACGACCCGCTCGACATCCTCTCGACCAAGTACTCGTGCGAGGGGTCCGGCTCGAGTGTCCAGCTTGTCACCAGCATGAGGGTCTCGGGCTCGCTTGTGGGCTTGCCGGCCGGTCTCAACTGGCGGACGAACTTCACGGCAAACGCGCCGAACTCGGTCCTGAGCCCCACGGGCGATTACAGCTTCGGTCTCTCCGATCGCGGCGATCAGTTCTACCTACGGGCCTCCACCGATCCGACCCAGTCGCCGTTCGCGTACGGGACGGCGGTCCGGAACTCCGACGGCACGATCACCTACACGCGCAGGGGCGCAGCAACAGGGTCTTTCGATACTGCGACGAGCACGATCACCGCGAAGGTCCCGCTCAGCGCTTTGAATGCGTTCGTCACGAAGGGTCCGGCGATCGCTCCCGGCTCCGTGCTCGCCGGTCTCCGCGGCCAGACCTTCACGTCGCAGGCGAATGCCAAGCGTGACCTGTCGCGCGGCGGGACGCAGTACACGGTTGGCTGTGGTGCGCCGGCGGCGGATCTGTCGGTGACGAAGACTGATTCGCCCGATCCGGTGAAAGCTGGTCAGAACGTGACCTACACGATCACCGTTCAGAACAACGGTCCGGATGCCGCGACCGGCGTGACCTTGACCGATCAGCTACCGAGGAACGCGGGTTACGGAAGCACCTCGACGACCCAGGGCACCTGCTCCCTTAAGCCGGACAAGACGGCGGTGACGTGCAACCTCGGCACGATTGCAAGCGGTGGGACCGTCACCGTGACGATTACGGTCAAACCGAATAAGAAGGGCCAGATCACGAATACCGCGACAGTGACGGCGGCGTCGCCTCCCGATCCGAATACGGCGAACAACACCGCAACCGCGACGACCACCGTCCAGTAGCAGTCTCGAAACGGGAAGGCCCGGCGCCTCGCACCGGGCCTTCCGTCTCAAAGCTCTTACGAGACCGCGACGAGCAGCGCGGCCTTCTCGAGACAGCCCGGAAGCTCGTTCACCTTCCACTTCCCCTCGACGCCCTTGCCGGAGAACTCCGACTCCGCTTCCCAGAGCTCCGAGTCGGCTTCCCCGGGCTCGAACCCAGCCTCCGGCACCTGCTTGCGGAAGAAGTCGGCCGCCTCATTCAGGCTCATCGGCACGATTCCGCGCACGAACGTCCCGCCGCCGCCCTCCCCGACCGAGGTGAGGACGGTGTCGGGCGGAAGCGGGAACTCGAGTGGGAAGGCCGTGGGAAGAGCTGCGCTCGTCGCCTTGGCGTCGCAAGACGGGAGCCCTGCGGACGCCGCGGCCTTGGCTTCGCGCTCCTTCTGTGCCTCGCTCTCGCCGCCGCCACCACCGCAGCCGGAGAGCAGGAATAAGCCGGCAGCTGCTACCGCCAACGGCTTCATCCGGCGAACGGTAAGGCATTCGCTGCGTGCTTGGCGAGCTCGATCAGCGGCTGGACGGCGAAGAAGGAGCCGACCGTGACGACGAGGCACGCGAGGACCGCGCTCTGCAGCAGCGCTTCGCGCGGCGGCGAGCCGCCGATCGGCGCCAGTTGCAGATCCTCACTGCGACGCATGAACATCGCGCGCACGAGACCCAGGTAGTAGTAGAGGCTGACCAGCGTCGCGAGCACGCCGACGATGACGAGCCACGTCCAGCCGTGCCGATATGCAGCGGCGAAGACGTAGAACTTGCCGACGAAGCCGCCGGTGAGTGGGAAGCCGGCGAAGCCGAGCATGAACGCCCACATCGAGATCCCGAGTATTGGCCGTTCCCAGCCGAAGCCGGCCATGTTCGCGAAGGTGACGGGGACTCCGAGCTCACGCTCGCGCGCTGCGACGACTGCGAACGAGCCGAGTGACATCGCCGTGTAAGGAATGAGGTAGTAAAGGAGCGCCCGCGTGCCGAGGCTCGAGTTCGAAGCGACCGCGATCAGCATGAAGCCGGCGTGCGAGATGGATGAGTAGGCGAGCATGCGCTTGACGCCCTTCTGCACGAGCGCGGCCAAGTTGCCGATCACGAGCGAACAGACGGCGATCACGGCCAGCGCGCGCGTCCAGACGTAGGCGTCGCCGGGGAAGGCGGTGACGAGGAGCCGCAGCGTGACGACGAGTGCGACGGTCTTCGTAGCCGCCGCCATGAACGCCGTCAGCGGCGTCGGCGCGCCCTCGTAGACATCCGGCGTCCACATGTGGAACGGCGCCGCGGATGCCTTGAACGCCAGTCCGGCGATGATCATGGCGAGACCGAACACGAGCAGCGCGTCATGTGCGTGGCCGGCGGCCGCAATGCCGGGAAAGTCGAGCGCACCGGTGGCGCCGTACACGAGTGCGGCTCCGAACAAGAGCACGGCGGAGCCGAACCCCCCGACGACCAGATACTTGAGCGCCGCCTCGAGCCCGCTGAGCCGGTCCCGATCGATCGCACAGAGGATGTAGAGCGAGATCGAGAACCATTCCAGCGCGAGGAACAGGGTCATCAGGTTGTTCGCGCCGACGAAGAACAGCATCCCGCCTCCCGCCGCCGCGAGGAGCGCGTAGTACTCGCCGATGTGATCCTCCCGCCAGCGCTCGCGATACGAGATGGCTATTGCGAGTAGCCCCGAGCCCGCGACGATGATTGCCGTCAGCTCGGCGAGACGGTCGCGGCGGAAGGCGTCGACGACGACGCCGTGTCCGTGCGCCGACTTCACGTAGAGCGCAATCGCGAAGCCGAGCGCAGTCGCATACCCGAGGGCACAGAGGGCAGCGGTGACCGGCTTCCGGGAGGCGCTCGGCACGAGCACTGAGCACAGCAATGCGAGCGCTGACGCTGCGAGCAATGCATTGACCGGCGCGAGTGCGAGCCAGTCGATGTGCGGTGTAGCGATCGCCGCGGTCACTTGAACCCCCGGGCCACGTCGGCCTGGCCGTGATCGCCACGGAACGAGTGCTGCGTGATCGCGGCGGGCCACGCCGAGAGTGCGAGGAGACACGCCACCAGTGGCACGACGACCCCGAGCTCTGCCGGGCGAAGGTCGAGTGCAGCATCGGACACCGCAGCCCCGATGTTGCGATGGAGGATCGCCGACACCAGGCGCAGCACGTACGCCGCTGCGAGCACGATCGCCACAGCGCCGACCACGGACCAGCCCCACCCCTGCCGGAACACTCCGGCGAGGACCAGGAACTCACCCGCGAATCCTGAGGAGAGCGGGACCGCGAGCGCGATCACGCCGGTCGTCAGCAGCAAGGTGGCAAGAGCAGGACGGCCGCGCGCCATCCCTCCAAGGCGTGCTAGCTCTCCCGTGAGCGTTCGCCGTTCCACCATTCCGGCCAGCAGAAACAGCGTGCTCGAGACCAGGCCGTGGTTGACCATCAGGAGCACCGAACCGTCCAGCCCGAGGTCGTTGACCGAGAAGACGCCTATCGTGATCAGTCCCATCTGCGCGAGTGACGAGTACGCGATCACGCCACGGATGTCCGGTGCACGAAACGCGAGCAACGAGCCGTAGATCAACCCGACGGCTGCGAGGGCGAGGATGGTGTTGCGATAGTGCTGCGTAGGCTCGGGGAATTTTGCGATCGCGATCCGGAGAAAGCCGTACGCTGCGGCCTTCGAGACGACGCCGGAGAGGATTGCGGCGACTTCGGGCGAGGACTCGCGGTATGCGTCCGGCAGCCACCCGTGCAGTGGAAAGAGCGGTGCCTTGATCGCGAACGCGGCGACGAAGCCGAGGAAGATCCAGTTGCTCGAGCTCTGGCCGATCTGCACGAGGTCGAACGTGTTCTGCGACAGCCCGTAGACGACGATCGAGGCGAGCATCAGCAAGGACCCGGCCATCGTGAAGAGCACGAACTTCAGGGTCGCGGCCATGCGTCCGGGCCCGCCCCAGACACCGACGAGCACGTAGAGCGGGATCATCATCGCTTCGAAGAACGCGTAGAAGAGGAGTAGGTCCTGCGCGGTGAAGACACCGACGACCGCTCCCGTGAGGAAGAGCATCAGCCCGAGGTACGCACGCGTTCGTTCGCGGCCCGTCCAGAATCCGTAGGCGATTGCGGCGGCCATGACGACGACCGTCAGCCCGACCAGCCACACGGAGAATCCGTACGCGCCGACGTGGTACGACACGTGCAGGTCGCTGAACCAGTTCCATTGCTGCGCGAACTGGAGGCCACCCTGGCCGAAGTCGTAGCGGGCGACGAGCTGGATCCAGACGCCGACCTCCGCAAGCGCCGCGAGCAGAGCGAGCGCGCCGGCCGAGATGTCGTTGAGCGGTAGCACCCAGATGACGAGCGCAGCCGCTAGCGGCAGAACTATGAGGACGGTTGTCATCTGACCGCCACGAAGACGACGGCGAGGACCGCGACGCTCGAAGCGATCGCGAGGGCGTAGGTGCGCAGGAGACCGGTCTGGGCCCGCGCGACGACGCGGCCGAGATCACGCGTGTCGTGTCCGAGCGAGCGCGAGGACTCGTCGACCAGCGGCTCCTCGATCCAGCGGTGCAAGCCCTTCGCGGCCCACACGGTCGGGCGGTAGAACAACGCGTCGTACAGCTCGTCGAAGTAGAACTTGTGCTCGAGGACGCGCTGCGGGAACGCGAAGCGCGGCACGGCCAACCGGCGTACGCCGTACATGAGCCACGCGACGTACATCCCGCCGAGGCCGAGGAGCAGCGCGAGCGCCGACGACACCCCTTCTTGCCAGCTCTCCGGGCTGACGGTCGGCTCCGCGGCTGTCCGGAGCCACGTCTCGATCGGGTGCCAGAGCGGCGCCCACTGGACCCAGCCGCCTGCGACGGACAGCGCGGCGAGGATTGCGACCGGTACGGCGAGCGACAGGCCGACGACGTCCCGCTCCAGCGCGTGGAAGTGCTCACGCACGAACTGGCTCGGCTCGCCCCAGAAGACGACGAAGAGCAGCCGGAACGTATAGAGGCCCGTGAGGAACGTCCCGGCGAGGCCGGCGATCCAGAGGACGTAGCCGTAAGCCCCACGGTCCAGCGCGGCCGCGAGGATCGAGTCCTTCGAGAAAAAGCCCGCAAACGGAAAGATGCCGACGAGGGCGAGCGACCCGATCGCGAACGCGAGGTGTGTGCGTGGCATCAACTGTCGCAGGCCGCCCATCTTGCGGATGTCCTGTTCGTTTGCCAGCGCGTGGATGACGATGCCGGCGGCCATGAAGAGCAGCGCCTTGAAGAAGGCGTGCGTCATCAGGTGGAACATCCCGTTCGCGTATGCGCCCAGGCCGATGCCGAGGAACATGTAGCCGATCTGGGACATCGTCGAGTACGCGATCACGCGCTTGATGTCGACCTGGACGAGTGCGATCAGGCCGGCGATGAGGAGGGTCGCTGCACCGAGCCCTGCAGCGAGGTCGGCAACGTGCGGGGCCGACTCGAAGATCGCGTGCGTGCGCACGATCAGGTAGACGCCGGCGGTGACCATGGTCGCCGCGTGGATCAGGGCGCTGACCGGCGTGGGGCCTTCCATCGCGTCGGGCAGCCACGTCTGCAGCGGCAGCTGCGCCGATTTTGCTACCGCACCGCCGAGGAGACCGAGCGCGACGAGGGTCGCGACCGTCGAGCTGTACTGGCCGCCGAGGATGCCGAATTCGACCGACCCGGCCTTCTTGATCAACAGGAAGAGCGCGAGCGCCATCGTCGCGTCGCCGATCGCGTTCATGATGAACGCCTTCTTCGCGGCCGCGATCGCGCTCGGCCGTTCGTGCCAAAAGCCGATCAGCAGGTAGGACGAGAGGCCGACCATGCCCCAGCCCGCGAGCAGGAGCAGCAGGTTGCCTCCCTGGACGAGCAGGAGCATCGAGAAGACGAACAGCGCCATGTAGGCGAAGTAGCGACGCTCCTCGTTGTCGCCGTCCATATAGCCGATCGAGTAGGCGACGATCAGCGCGCCGACGCCGGAGACGATCAGCATCATGAAGACGGAGAGCGGGTCGATCATGATCTCGAAGCCGGAGCGATACGAGCCGCCGGAGATCCACGTCCATGCCGTCGAGACGACGGCACGCTGTTCACCATTCCGTGCGAGTAGCCCCAAGAAGCTTGCGACGGCGCCGCCGAAGGCCACGAAGCAAGACAGCGTCGCGAGGTAGCCGGCGCCTCGGCGGGAGATGCGTTCTCCTGCCAGCGTGATCACTCCCGCAGCCGCGAGCGGCGAGAGCAGGCAGATCCAGGCGCCGGAGATCATCAGCCGCGGAGGGAGTTGAGCCGGTCGACGTCGAGAGGGACGTGCTTGCGGTTGAGCGCGACGATCAGGCCGAGGCCCACGACCACCTCCGAGGCCGCGACGGCCATCACGGCCAGCGCAAAGATCTGCCCGTCGCCGTTGTTCAGGTGGCGCGCGAAAGCGATCAGGGCCAGGTTTGCCCCGTTCAGCATGATCTCGAGCGAGAGCAGGACGACGAGCGGGTTGCGCCGGATCAGGACCCCGAGCGTGCCGACGCCGAATAGGAAGCCGGCAACGCTGAGGTACCAGGCGGTACCCGGCCCCATCACAGCGGCGGCACCTCGTCCCCCTGAACCGTGCGCGAGTGCGCTCCGAGGATGACGCCTCCGATCGCGGCGACGAGCAGAACGATCGAGGTGATCTCGAACGCGAGCAGGTGATCGGTCAGGAAGAGACGGCCGATGTAGCTCGGCGTCCCGAAGGCGCCGCTGACGTCGTGGGAATGCGCCAGGTCGCCACCCGCCTTGAGCCCGATCACGACCACGATCTCCACCAGCAGCGCGCCCGCGGCCAGAACTCCACCGATCGCCTGCCAGCTCGGCCCGCCGGTCCAGGGTGACTCCGTGCGCGGGCCGACGTAGGCGATGACGAAGAGGAACATCACCATCACCGCACCCGCATAGACGAGCACCTGCGCGGCGGCGACGAACTCCGAGGAGAGCAGCAGGTAGAGGACGGCGAGGGAGCCGAGATTGCCGATCAGCGCGAGTGCCGAGAAGAACGGGTTCGAGAACGACACGACGGCGACAGCGGAGCCGAGGCAGGCGAACGCGGCGCCCATCCATACGGCCCACACCAGGACGTTGCCGACCGAGGCGACGATCACGAGTGATCCTTGTAGTACGGGATCGGCGTGTCGTAGAGATCGCGGTCGGCGACCGGGGTCTTCT
>DASWGR010000064.1:0-13025 GCA_036393535.1 Gaiellaceae bacterium
ATCGTGGGCTGGGGACGTCAGCAGCTGCCCAGCGGTCGTCTGCAGCGAGTCGTCGACTGTGGCACGCAGCTGGTTCCGAACGACGAAATAGATCACGAAAGACGCCGTCAGGATCGCGAGCGCAACCGCGGCCGCAGCGACGAGTGCAAGACGGGCGCGGAAGCTCATGTTTCGCGCAGGGCGTAACCGACCCCGCGCACGGTTTGGATCAGACGCGACTTGCCGCCCGCCTCGGTCTTGCGCCGCAGGTAGCCGATGTACACGTCGAGGGAGTTGGAGGCAAAACCGAAGTCGTAGCCCCAGACCCGCTCGAAGATGATCGAGCGGGTCAGCACCTGGCGCGGGTTCGTCATGAACAGCTCCAGCAGCGCGAACTCGGTCCTGGTGAGCTCGATGAGATCGCCGCCACGCCGAACTTCCCGCGTTCCAGGGTCAAGCTCGAGGTCGGCAAAGCGCAGCAGTTCGTTCTCGCCCACCGAGGTTCGCCGCAGGAGCGCGCGCACTCGGGCGACGAGCTCCTCGAGGGCAAACGGCTTCGTGACGTAGTCGTCGGCGCCGGCGTCGAGCCCCGCAACACGATTTTCGATCTCGTCGCGCGCCGTGAGCATCAGCACCGGCACACGGTTGCCGCTGCGGCGAAGCCGACGGCACACCTCGAGCCCGTCGACGACCGGCATCAGTACGTCGAGGATGACCGCATCCGGCTGGCCCTCGCCGTTCGCCTCGAGGCGTTGGAGCGCCTCGTGCCCGTCGGCAGCGAGCTCGATCTCGTAGCCCTCGAGCTCGAGGGCCCTGCGGAGGGACTCCCGCACGGCCCGTTCGTCGTCCACGACCAGAATCTTCACGGCACCATTGTCGTTGCGGAAGCTGAGAGCGGGCTAAGAGAGCAGGTGCCCTGCTGGCAGGGGCACTAGGGCTTCGCGACGGTGAGGCTAATGGAACCGCGGCCGGCCAGGTCGGTCACCCGGAACCGGTAGCTCCGCGCCCCGCAGACCGTGAAGGTGCGCGAGATAGCCCGCGCGGAAACGACATGTGCGGCGCTTTTCGAGGAGGCGAACACATCGAGGGAGAGGCGCATCCCCGCCGAAGGCTTGAGAGTCAGCTTGAGGGTGCCGTCCAACTGTGTCGCGACCGTGAAGGTCCGCGTCTTCTTCGTCGGGGTCAAGACCACTTTCTGCGCCGTCGTCGTCCCGGTCGACCATGGAGAGGTCACGTCCTGCTCGGCTGCCGTCAGTGCGGCCGCCGTGGGATACAGCGCCTGATCGACGATCTGCCAGGGCGTTTCCGCGCGGCTGGCCTTGCGCTCGTTGAGCACGCGGTACGTCTCGGCCCAGCCTTCGCCCGGGTTCTCCGTGTACTGCACGGGATCTTCGGCGCCCGGAACGAGAACGCCGCTGCGCGCCTTCGTGCAGACCTGCATCGCCGTCGCCCAGCGCTTTGGGCCCCAGTCGAGCGCGAGCCATGGTGCATTCGAACGATTCGCCGCGACGTGGTGGCCATACTCGTGCGTGATCACCGCTTCGGCGGAGAGGTCGGTGCCGGGATCCTCTCCCGGCGCGTAGAGCTGCGCCCCGCGCGAGCTGTAGCAGGCAACCGCGTCCTGTCCGCAGGTGCGTGCGATTTGCTCCGGGGTCGTCAGCAACACGGTCACGGTCGAGAGCTCCGCGCCGTGGATGAGCGAGGCAAGAAAGTCGGCCCAGCGCTGCCCCAGCGCGGCGTCGACCGGATAGCTGTTGGAAGCGTAAACAGTGACCGACTCTCCTGTCGAGACTCGGTACGTGCCACCCCAGTAACCGGCCGGAGCAGCAGCGCGAACGCGGGCGGCCACGATCTCCGTGTCGACGATCGGTGTCGACGCACGCGAGATCTCCGCGAGTTGCGGCGACTCGAGTCGCCGCACCGGCTTGGACTGCGCGGCCGTCGCTGCCACAAGGGCGGTAGCAACAGCGACGGCGCACAGAACCGGCAGTCGGCCGGAGGGGGCACGGCCCGCCCGGTTTGGGCGTCGCGAGTGGAGGGTCGGTAGGGGTTCCAAGTCCCGCGAAGCCATGAAGTCGAAGGTGCCACCCACCCCTAAGACCGAGTTAAGACGGCCGTAAGGACTTTGTGTGTTGAGGTCTTATCGAGTTCTTAGCCGAGTCTCACCCTCATCTTAAGGACCGCTGGTCAGATGGATGCCGTGAGACCCCTCACTACTCCCACCGTCACCCTGGCGGCTGCGCTCGCCGCCGGCGCCCTCATCGGCGCCGGCGGCGGCGCGGCGACGTACGCCGCGCTGTCCTCCGGGAACGGCAAGACGGTCGTCAGGCAGGTCACCGTCAGCGACGGCCAGCCCACCTCGAGCGGCGGCAACCTGTCCGTGCAGTCGATCTACCGGCTCGCCTACAAGGGCGTGGTCGAGATCACGGCAGGGCAGGGGCAGGGCTCGGGCTTCGTCTACGACGCCAATGGCAACATCGTCACGAACGCACACGTCGTCGACGGCGCGAGTTCGATCTCCGTCAAGTTCTGGAACGGCAAGACCTTCAGTGCGCGTGTGGTCGGCACTGATGCATCGACAGATCTTGCTGTCCTCAAGGTCGATGCGCCTGTGTCCGAGCTCTTTCCTCTCTCGCTCGGCGACTCGAGCAATCTTGTCGTCGGCGATCAAGTGGTCGCGATTGGCAGCCCGTTCGGGCTCGAGGGAACGGTCACGTCCGGAATAGTCAGCGCGCTGCACCGTGAGATGACCTCGCCGAACCACTTCGCTATCGACGACTCGATCCAGACCGATGCCGCGATCAACCACGGCAACTCGGGCGGACCGCTACTCGATGCACAGGGCAAGGTTGTCGGCGTCAACTCTCAGATCGAGAGCAACTCCGGCGGCAGCGAAGGTGTCGGCTTCGCGATCCCGTCGAACACCATCCGCTCGATCGCATCGCAGCTGATCTCGAGCGGGAAGGCCGAGCACGCCTTCCTCGGGGTCGTCCTCCGCGATTCCTCAGCGCAGACCGGCGCCGCGATCAACCAGGTGCGTGCGGGCACTCCAGCAGCGCACGCGGGCCTGCACGCAGGAGACATCGTCACCGCGGCGGCGGGCAAGCACATCACCTCGGGAAGCCAGCTGCGCGCAGTGATCAACGCTCACCAGCCCGGCGACACCATTTCCGTCACTTACACCCGCGGCGGCAAGAGCCACACCGTGACGGTGAAGCTCGCCGCTCGGCCGGCGTAAGTCCCTAGGCCGGGCTCTGGTAGGTCTTCGACATCGCCTGGAGCAGCTTCCAGGCGATGGAGCTGTGCGTCTCGACGAGCGGCCGGAACTCCCACGAGGTCAGTCCGTAGCAGCGTAGGTCGCTCTCGGCCGTGATCGTCGCCGTCCGGGGGCTTTCGTTCAGCAGGGCCACCTCGCCGAAGTAGTCGCCGGGGCCGAGCCGGCGGCGCGCGTCCCCTGCGACGCTCACCGTAGCCTCGCCGTCTTCGATCACAAAGAAGCCCACACCGCTTTGACCTTCGGACGTGACGGTGTCGCCGGCGCTGAACGTCCGCTGCTTCATGGACGCCGCAATCCGCTCCAGTTCCTTCTTGTCCAGGTCGGAGAAAATCGGCACCCGCTTGAGAAGATCGGCCGCGCCCTCTGCCATGCGAGGACTATGCCACACTGAGCAAGTGAGGCTCACAGTCGTCGGGTGCTCGCCCGCCTGGCCGAACCCCGGGGGCGCACAGTCGGGGTATCTGGTCGAAGGCTCCGGACGCGTCCTTTTGGACTGCGGCCCGGGCGTGCTCCCACGCCTGCGCGAGCAGGAAAGCTGGCCCCAGGTCGATGCGATCGTGATCACACACTTCCACCTCGACCACTGGGGTGACCTCGTGCCCTGGACGTTCGGCTCGATGTTCGGGCCCGGCCATGACGTCCCGCCCCCGCAATTGTGGCTGCCGCCGGGAGGGAAGGAAGAGCTAGGCAGCTTCGGCGAGAAGCTCGGCTTCGCCGGCATGTTCGACGCGTTCGACCTGCGCGAATACCTCGAAGGCGAGTCGTTCGAGGCCGACGGACTGACGATCACACCGGTGCGGGTGCCGCACTACCAGCTGCAGACCTACGCGCTCCGGGCGACCGACGGGAAGGCGACGCTGGCCTACTCCGGCGACTCGGCGCCGAGCCCGCAACTGGCAGAGGTTGGACGTGACGCGGACCTCTTCCTCTGCGAAGCAACGCTCAGGGAAAGCCGCGAAGGTGGTGCCGACGGCTTGCGCGGTCACCTGTCGGCGGAAGAGGCAATCGCCGCCTTCGAGGAATCCGGGGCACGCCGGCTCGTCATCATCCATCGCCCCGAAGAGCTTTCTCTGCCCGACGGCGTCGAGCGCGCAGCCGACGGCGACGTCTACGAGTTGTAGTCGGCCAGCCTGGCGGCGACTTCGCCAAGCCGGCGGTAGCCTTCGACAGACGGATGGTCTCCATCCGACGTCCAGGCGGCGCGCATGCGTCCCGGGCGGTCGGGATCCTCGAGCGTGTCGTGGAACGGAAGCAGCGGAACGCTCTCGTCGCGCGCGAGCTCGGCAATCAGCGCGTTCAGCCGCCGGATCTGCGGTTCCGACTCTGGCCAGCCGTTGTTCCAGGGCAGCACGTCGATGATGGCGACATGGAGCCCAAGCTGCTTGCCGCGCCGAACCATCGCGCGCAGATAGCCCGCCGCGTCCTCGACTGACCGTCCCTGTGCGATGTCGTTGATCCCGCCCTGGACGACAAGGATGTCCGCGTCGCGCACAGAGTCGTCGAGGCGGGCCACGATCTCGTCCGTGCGCTGGCCGTAGATACCGCAGTTGCGAAACACGAGTCGCGGCTCGATGCGCGCCGCCCAGTATTCCCATTGACTGGTCTCGTCGCCCCCGCGGCAGGAGTCGTAGCCCGGCGAACCTTCGGTGATCGAGTCGCCGAGCGCCGCGACGACGATGCGGTCGTCAACTACCGCGTGGATCGGTCTGCTCTGCGATCTGCGCCGGAACTCCTCTGCCTTTCCGCACGACGTCATAGCCCTTCAGCCTTGCGACAACGCTCTCGACGTCCGGATATTCGTGGCCGGGGTGGACGGCGAATTGATGTGCGTCGGACCGGAGCTCCTTGTATTCGCCGTGCGTCATGCTGATGCGCTCGACGCAGGCGGCGTCCCCGCATTCGCAGATGAGGTCGAGAGATTGCGTCCCGAGGTCGAACGTCTCGGCGAGACCCTCGATCCGTTCGTTGACCTCCCGAAAGACGGCCTCGTTCAACCCGATGCGTTCCTCGCGTGAGCTCATTTCTGTTCGGCGGCGATCAGTGCCGCCAGCTCGGGCGGCGTCTCCTCACCGGGGCGGATCGCGCCGACCAGGTCGTAGAGCTTCATCCGATGCGAGCGAGCCGCGCGCCGAATCAGCTGGAAGGCCTCGTCGACATCGAGGCCGTACCGTTCCGCCACGATCCCCTTCGCCTGCTCGATGCCGATCCGAGACTCGAGGGCATGCTCGAGCTGGGCCCGGCGCTCGTAGGACGCATGGGTGACTGACAGAAGCCGAGCAACGGCGGCGGACGCGTCCTCGAGCGTCCCGACCTCGATGTCCCGCTCCGTCAAGACTTCCCAGTCTAGTGCCGGCGTGGCTTGAGATCGACGACCAGGTCGCACTCGAGCGCATCGGCAATCCGGAGCAGCGTGTCGATCCGTGGCGGGCGGCCCCCGCGCTCCAGCCGCGCGATCGCCGACTGCGTGGTGCCGACGAGCTCGGCCAGCTCGCGCTGGGAGAGCCCTCTGGCCTGCCGCCGCTCCGACACCTTGTCGGCCACCGCCGCGAAGAACCAGCCGCGGTCGGCGGTGCGGATTCGCTCCTGCAGGCGCTCGAGGGCGCCCTTGTTCATTCGCGGCATTGCAGAAATGCTATCGCTACGCCAGGAGAGCGCGGTGGCGCTGCAGCGCGGCGATGACCGTGTCGACGTCCTCGACCGTGTTGTAACAGTGCGCCGAGATGCGCAGGTTGCCGTCCCGTTCCGAGGTGACGATGCCTTCCTCGCCGAGCGTGGCGACGAGTGCGTTCGCGTCCGTGGACTTGACGCAGATGAGGGCGCCACGCCGCTCGGGCGCGCGCGGGGTGACGACTTTCGCCTGTAGCTCGTCCAGGCCGTCGAGCAGGTGCGCATTGAGACCGAGCACATGTTCGCGCGTCTCAGGGATTCCGATCTCCTGCATCAGCTCGATCCCGGCGATGCCCGCGTAGATCGAGGGGATAGGCGGCGTGCCCGATTGGAAACGCGCAGCCGTGTGCGCAGGCGAGTAGTCGGTGTGATCCATGGCGAAGATGTTCTCGTCGGCGAACCAGCCGGTCTGCGTCGGCCAGATACGCTCGACGAGATCGCGCCGGCAGTAGAAGAATCCGAGGCCCGCCGAGCCGAGCAGGTACTTGAGCACACCCGCGCCGAGAAAGTCGACGCCCAGCTCGGAGACGTCGACCGGAAGCGAGCCGACGGCTTGGAACGCGTCGAGCAGGACGAGGGCGCCGCGTTCGTGAGCGAGCTCGACGACCGCGGGGACGTCCACCATCGCGCCGTTGCGGTAGCAGACGTGCGTGATCGAGACAAGCAGCGTGTCGTCGTCGATCGCGCGCTCAAAGTGCTCGAGCGGGATCGTGCCGTCCGCTGCCGCGGCAACATGGGTCACGCGCGCGCCGCGCGACTCCTGTGCGTGCCAGATCTGTCCGATGGTCGGGAACTCCCAGTCGGTGAGAACCACCTTCGACCGCCGGGTGAAGCGAAGGCCGCTCGCGAGTGCGCTCACGCCCGCCGACAGCGAGGTCGTCACGGCGATCTCGTCCGGCAGCGCGTTGACGAGCCCGGCGAAGGCGTCGCGTGCCGCCTCCTGGCGCTCGACCCAGTATTCCCACGGCGCGCCGTATTCGTCCCAATCGGCGAGGTACTGCTCGTAGGCGGCGCGCACTGCGTCCGACAGCGCGCCTTGCGAGCACGAGTTGATGTAGAGCCGCTGCGCGAAGATCGGGAAGAGCTCGCGACAGGTCTCTGGGGTCAGACTCCTCGGGGGTCTGACCCCGGCCTTCTCAACGGCCAAGGTAGGCCTTTCGCAGATCTTCGTGCTGGAGCAGCTCTTTCGCCGGGCCCTGGAGGACGAGCCGCCCCGTCGAGAGCACGTAACCGCGGTCGGCGATCGAGAGCGCCATGTTCGCGTTCTGCTCGACGATCAACATCGCGACGCCGGACTGGTGCACCTGCTGGATGATCTCGAAGCTGCGCTCGACGAGGATCGGCGCAAGGCCCATCGAAGGTTCGTCCATCAGCAGCAGCTTCGGGTGCGACATCAGCGCGCGACCCATCGCGACCATCTGCTGCTCGCCGCCCGAGAGGGTCGCGGCAAGCTGGCCCCGGCGCTCGTGCAGCAGCGGAAAGAGCGAGTAGACGCGGTCGACGTCCTCCTTCGTCCCGCCCCGGTTGAGGTATGCGCCCATCTGGAGGTTCTCGAGCACGGTCATCGGCCCGAAGAGGCGCCGGTTCTCCGGAACGATCGCCATGCCGCGCGCGATCCGATAGCTCGTCACACGGTCCGTGACGTCCTCTCCCGCGAACTCGACCGTACCCGTGCGCGGGCGCACCAGGCCGAGGATCGTCTTCAGCGTCGTCGATTTCCCCGACGCGTTGCCGCCGAGCAGCGAGACGAGCTCGCCCTCGCCGACGTCGAGGTCGACGCCTTGCAGTATGTGGATCTGGCCGTAGTACGTGTTGATGCCCGACAGCCGCAGCAGGCTCATTTCGTCTGCGCCTTTCTCAGCCCGAGGTACGCCTCTTCCACCCGCGGGTTCGTCGCCACCTCGTCGAACGAGCCCTCGGCGATCTTCACCCCGTAGTCGAGCGCGACGACGCGGTCGGAGATGCCCTCGACGACGTGCATGTCGTGCTCGATCACCAGGATCGTGTAGCCGCCGTCGTCGCGGAGCTTGCCGATCAATTCGGTCATCTCGTGGGTCTCGACGGGATTCATACCTGCGGCGGGCTCGTCGAGCAGCAGCAGGCGCGCGCCGGTCGCCATCGCGCGGGCGATCTCGAGCCGCCGCCGGTTCGCGTACGAGAGGCTGTAGGCGGGCTGGTCCCAGCGGTACCCCATGAGCCTCTGCCCGAAGAACGCGAGCTTTTCCTCAGCGAGCTTCCGGACCTCCTTGTCTTCGCGCCGCGAGCGCGGCAGTTGCAGCATCGACTCGACAATGGACGCACGCGTGTGCCCGTACGTCGCCACCATGACGTTCTCCAGAACCGTCATGTTCAGGAACAGACGCAGCGTCTGAAATGTCCGTGCGATCCCGCGGGTGGTGATCGTGTGCGGCGCGAGGCCCGAGACGGTGTTTCCCTCGAAGACGATCTCCCCCGAGTCGGGACGGAAGATCCCGGTGATCAGGTTGAAGACGGTCGTCTTGCCGGCGCCGTTGGGGCCGATCACGCTGACGACCTCGCCTTCGCCGACCTCGAGGTCGAGGCCGTTCACCACTTGGAGCCCGCCGAAGGCCCGGGAGACGTCGCGTAGCTCGAGGAGCGCCATGGTCAGACGATCTCCACACGCGACGTGCCGAAGATCCCGGCCGGCCGCACGTTCATGATCACGACGAGCAGCGCCCCCAGCAGGATCAGCCGCGTCGCGCCGGAGACCTGCTCGATGAGCTTGTTCTCCCACACGAACGAAGCCAGATACAGCGTGGGGATCAGGGCGATCGTGCGCCACCAGCCACGGACGAGCGTCAGAACGAGCGCGGCGAGGATCAGGACGAAGTACGCCCAGCCCGCAATCCGGTCGACGTGCGTCGGGATCAGCACCCAGTGGTCGAGCGCCCGCCCGAACGCGCCGCCACCCTGGACGTGACCTGCGGTCCCGCGCGGCCATGCGGCGACCACGACGGCATGGACGATGGCGCCGAACGCGACTGTCCCGAGGAGGACGACCACCAGCCGGTACCACGGCCGAATCGCGACCAACAGTGCCAGGAGGATCACCCCGTAGAAGAGAAAGCGCGCGTTCGACGACGAGCGGAGCAGCTCAGGGGCTCCGTTGACGACCAGCGCGCCGATGACAACCCCGCCGATGCTGCCGAGGCCGCCGAGGATGACGATGGCGTAGATCGTGATCAGCAGCCCGACGTCGTAGTCGCCCGGAAACGCCCCCGACTGGACGGCGCCGAAGATCGTTCCGGTGAAGCCTGCGGTCGCCGCGCCGAACATGAAGGCGAGCAGCTTCAAGCGGTTGACCGGCATGCTCATGACCTCGGCGGCCAAGGGGTCCTCGCGCAGAGCACGCCACGCGCGACCGGTCCGCGACTTGTTGACGAAGTAGAGCATCGTCATCAGGAGCGCCAGCGAGATCAGCGTGTAGAAGTAGTAGCCCTTCGTCGTCGTGATGTGGTAACCGAAGAAGTTGAGCGGGTCGATCTGGTCGAGGCCGTTTGCGCCGCCCGTCAGGTCGACCCTGCCGACGAAGGGGTAGGCGAAGTCGCTCGGGCCGCCGTTGGCGTTGTTCACGAAGATGACGAACGCCTGCAGGAAAAAGAGGGTCACGATCGCGAGGTAGTCGCCGAGCAGCCGCCACGACGTGAGCCCGAGGAGGAGCCCGACCAGCGCCGTCACGACGACCGCGATCGGGATTGCGATCTCCGCCTGCAGGTGATGGCCGGAATGGCCGCTGGCCATGATTCCGTAGAGGTAGGCGCCGAAGCCGAAGAAGGCGACGTAGCCGAGGTCGAGCAGTCCGGCGAACCCGACGACGACATTCAACCCGATCGCGAGCAGGGCGTAGATGACGGTGATCAGCCCGTAGCGGAAGAGGTTGCCCTCGTTCGTGACGAACGGGAAGACCGCGAACGGCCCGAGCAGGAGTACCAGCCGTCCCGCTGGTGGGACTCGCTCCCAGCCCCTGCGGACGAGGCCGGTGAGGCCCCTCTGGGCCTCGCGACGCTCGTCGACGTTCGCGACCCATTCGTCCACGCCGACGCGCGGCTGGTCGACAACACCCGGTCCCGGCGGCACGCCGCCCCCGAGGTTTGGGCCGACCACTCGCCTCAGACCTTCTGGATCACGGGCGAGCCGAGGAGGCCGCTCGGCCGGACGAGGAACATCGCGATCAGGAGCGCGAACACGTAGAGGTTGGCGTACGTCGACCCGCCCGGGAGATAGCCCGTCGCGAATGCCTCGGTGAGGCCGATCAGAAAACCGCCGAGCATCGCTCCCGGAATGCTCCCGATGCCGCCGACGACCGCCGCGGTGAAGCCCTTGAGCCCGGCCGTGAAGCCCATCAGGGAGAAGATCTGGCCGAAGACGATGCCGAACATGACCCCGCCGGCGGCAGCCAGTGCCGAGCCGACGAAGAACGTGAACGAGATCACCCGGTCGACGCGGATCCCCATCATCTCGGCCGCCTCCCGGTCGAACGACGTCGCGCGCATCGCCTTGCCGGTGCGTGTCCGGGCAACGAGCCACGTGAGCGCCGCCATCAGTGCGATCGACGCGGCAATCGTGAAGATCTGGATGTTCGAGATGAAGAAGTTCGGGCCGATGTGGTAGCTCTTGACGCCGATCAGGTCGAACGTGTCATAGCTGCGGAACTGGGGGCCCCAGAGCAGGAGTGCGCTGTTCTGCAGAAAGATCGAGACGCCCAGGGCGCTGATCAGCGGCGCGATCCGCGGCGCGTTGCGTAAGGGGCGATAGGCGAAGATCTCGATCCCGACCCCGAGCGCGCCACACCCCACCATCGCGACCACGAACATGATCGCGATCGCTAGCCATCCGGTCACGGCGGTCGTCAACGGGCCGCCGAGCCATTGGAGAACGAAAAAACCGATGAAGGCGCCCACCATGTAGACGTCGCCGTGGGCAAAGTTCAGGAGCTTCAGGATCCCGTACACCATCGTGTAGCCCAGAGCGATCAGCGCATAGATGCTCCCAAGCGTGAGCCCGCTGACCAGCTCGCCAAAGAAGAGGCTCCAATTCACGGGGAAATAAGATCGCACAAACGAGTGCGGCCCACGCATGACGCGGGCCGCACTCCGTTCAGCTGGTATCGGCCAGAACTACCCGACCCGGACGAACACTCCGTTCACCGAGTGGTAGACGCCGAATGGTTTCTTCACCATGTCACCGTTCGAGTCGAAGGACACAGGAAGGCCGAGCAACGATGCCTTCTTGGAGATCTTCGTCTTCTTGAGCTGCGCCCGAACCTCAGCGCGGCTCGCCGTCCCGTTCGCGCACGCTCGGTCGATTGCGCCCGACACGACCTGCGTCGCCACGTAGGTCGGCGCGCCGAAGAGCTCCGAGGCTCCTCCGTGGAGCTTCTTGAACGCCTTGACGCGCTTATCCGACGGGTTGAGCGGGAAGAACGAGTCGTATACGTTCGAGCCGAGACCCGAGAAGAGCGGGTCGAAGAGGCCGTCCGAGCCCATCAGCTTCACGCTCCCGCGGCCGAGACTCTTCATCTGCTGGCCGAAGGCCTGCCCCTTGGGCGGCAGCTGCCACGGCAGGTAGACCAACTCGGTGTCGCGAGGGATCTTGTTGATGATCGCGGAGAAGTCGGACTGCTGCTGGCTGACGCCGTCACGTCCGACGGTAACGCCCTTCGCCTTCAGCTGTGCCTGGACCTCGTCGGCCAGCCCGATGCTGTAGGCCTCCTGGTCGTCCACGATGTAGACCTTGGTCACCTTCAGCTTGCTGGTGATGTAACCGGAGACGCTCAGGCTCTGAGACGAGTCGGGCGGCACGGTGCGGAAGAAGTAGCCCGTGCGCGTGCCGTCGGTCGTGATCTGGGTGTTCGTCGCGGAACCGGAGACAAAGCCGAGGCCGGCTCCCTTCAGCGCGCCGGTTGTCGCCTTCACCTCGTTCGAGCCGGCCGGCCCGGCGACGCCGAGCACGCTCGGGTTCGAGCCGAGCGCCTGTGCGCCCTTCACCGACTCGGCCGTTCCGTTGGCCGAGCCGAGCATCGTGTCCTCGTTCACGAATTTGATCTTCGTTGAGTGCGTCGCGTTGTAGGTGCGTTGGTAGTACTGGGCCCAGTGCACCTGGTTGATCCCGATCGAGGCGGCCGGGCCCGTAAACGGCGCCATCAGTCCGATCGACCTCGTCTTGCCGCACTTGACCAATGCTGCGTCACTACCCGTTTGCGCCGTCGGCGCGGCCGCCCGGTTGGGCGTCGCGTACGCCGCGGCTACGACAGCGAATGCGGCACCAAGCGCCAGCAAGGCCGCAACCACAGTTGCCCTTCTACTCCTCATTCGTTCCCTCCTTGGTGTTTACCCCGGTCCTCTCTCTCATGTGACGCCTTTCGAGCCTACTTGTTGTCCTGATATGTCCGGTTGGCCGGGCTGCCCGAGGGATGGAAGACCCCCAGGATGTGCATCGGGCCGTCCCCGGAGTTCTCGATGCAGTGCACTTCGTCGGGCGGCAGGTGGAAGCACGAGCCCGCTCGTAGCGGGAAAGAGCCGCCGCCGACATGGGCGATCCCCTCTCCCGCGACGACGTAGCCGACCTCGTCATAGGTGTGGCTGTGGAAAGGCGCCTTGCTCGGCTGGACGATTCCCATGAACTGCGTCACATCGAAGCAGCCCGCGTCCTCGTTGACGAGATATCGGAAGCTCCGCTCGATCGAAGCCTCGAGCTCTGGCTGGTCGTCGAAGCGGACCGTCACCTTGCGCTCGCCGCCGGCTTCCGCGCGGTCCTCGGGGGCGAGCACGGAAAGGACGCGCAGGTCCTGAGGGCCGGTGTTCTCGACGGCATAGGCCTCGCCTGGCGCGAGATAGACGCCCATGTTGGGTTCCAGCTCATGGGTGTGCCCGTTGACATGGAGCCGCCCTCGGCCGTCCACGATGTACAAAACCTCCTGCTGTCCGGCGAGCTTCCTCTGCGCCGACCGTCCGGGCCCGAAGCGGATCACGCGCTGCTCCAGCCGCTTGCAGCCGTTGGCAGCGTCGAACGCCACGCGGATAGACGCAGTGTCGCCGTCGTCCTGAAGGGCTTCGAGATCCTCCTCGTCGACCACGAAACT
>DASWGR010000065.1:0-5350 GCA_036393535.1 Gaiellaceae bacterium
GGGAGCGACGACTGGCGGATCGTCCCCGAGCTGACTCCGGGCGACGCCGAGCCGCTCGTCGAGAAGAACTACGGCGACTCTTTCGAGGACACCACCCTCGAGACCGTGCTGTCGGGCCTCGGTGTCGGGCGACTCGTCGTCGTCGGCGCGCAGACCGATGCGTGCATCCGCTCGACGCTCCACGGCGCGTTCGTCAGGGGGTACGACGCGACCCTTGTCAGCGACGCCCACACGACGGAGGACCAGACGGCATGGGGCGCGCCGCCGCCGAACCAGGTCATCGTGCACACGAACCTGTATTGGACCTACCAGACGGCGCCGGGGCGAACGGCCGGCACGGTCGAGACCAAGGACGTCGACTTCGGCGGCGGCGAATGACGCCCGCCTCGGATCAGGCTTCGTCGGTCACGTTTGCCGGCTCAGCTTGGTCGAGCGTCGCGGTCCAGCTCGCGAGCAGGTTCAGCGCCTCCTCGGACTTCGAGCCGACTTCGGCGGTATAGACGAACATCATCAGACCTGAGTCGGCTGCGAGCTGCATCGTCTCGAAGGTGAGTTCGAGATCGCCGACGACCGGGTGATGGAAACGTTTGACGCCGGTGTCGTGGAAGCGGACGTTGTGCGCGGCCCAGCGGGTGCGGAACAGTTCGCTCTGCGTCGACAACTCGCCGACGAGGTCTGAAAGGCCGCGGTCGTGTGGGTCGCGGCCGGCTTCGGAACGCAGAATTGCGACGGCATCGGTCGCAACCTGCTCCCAGTCGACGTAGAAGTCGGTCGCGCGCGGGTCGAGGAAGATGAAGCGCGCCGAGTTCGTCGGCCCGTGCGGGCTGTCGAAATGCTGCGAGTAGAAGGCGCGTCCGAGGCGGTTGGCAGCGAGGATGTCCATGCGCCCGTTCCGCACGAACGCCGGCGCTGCGGTGATCGCGTCGAGGATGCGTTGCACGCTCGGCCGGACCCGCTGCTTCGCTACGCGGCGACGAGTCCGAGTCGTGGTGTGCGCTGCACGTGCGAGGTCGAAGAGGTGCGCTCGCTCGGCCTCGTCGAGGTGAAGCGCACGGGCAAGCGCCTCCAGAACGCTCTCCGAGACGCCACTCGCGTTGCCGCGCTCGAGGCGCGTGTAGTAGTCGACGCTGACACCGGCGAGGAGCGCAACCTCCTCTCGGCGGAGCCCCGGAACACGCCGGTTATCACCGTACGTGCGCAGACCCGCCTGCTCCGGCGTGATCTTGGCTCGCCTGGAGGTCAGGAACTCACGGATCTCGTTCCTGGTGTCCACGCAACGAGGGTAACTCTGCGCCGCTCAAGCTGAGGGGGCCTGCCAATACCTGGATCAACAGGGACGGTCATTCGGCGCCGTCCCGTGCTTCAGTGACGCGATGCGCGCAACTGTCATGTACGGCGCCGGCGACGTTCGTATCGAGAACGTCCCCGACGCCCGTCTGATCGAGCAGACCGATGCTCTCGTCGCGATCACGCGCGCCTGCATCTGCGGCAGCGATCTCTGGCCGTACAAAACCCTGGAACACACCGACACCGGCCGCCGGATGGGGCACGAGGCCATCGGCGTCGTCGAAGCCGTCGGCGCCGACGTCCGCACGTTGAAGGTCGGCGACGTCGTCGTCATGCCGTTCGCGTACTCCGACGGCACCTGCGTCTTCTGCCACGAGGGACTGCATACGTCGTGCATCCACGGAGGGTTCTTCGGCACGGGCGACGTCGACGGAGCACAGGCCGAGGCGGTTCGCGTTCCCCAGGCGGACGGGACGCTGTACGCCCTGCCGGTCGGCAAGGACCACGCGCTGATGACGTCGCTTCTCACCCTCTCGGACGTGATGGGCACGGGCCACCACGCCGCCGTCGCCGCGGAGGTGGGCCCCGGCAAGACGGTGGCTGTCGTCGGAGACGGCGCCGTCGGCCTGTGCGGCGTGATCGCCGCGAAGCGTCTCGGCGCCGAGCGGATCATCATCCTCGGCCGCCATCCCGACCGGATCGCGCTCGCACAGGAGTTCGGCGCGACGGACGTCGTCAGCGAGCGCGGCAACGAGGCAGTCGAGCGCGTGCGCGAGCTCACCGGCGGCTTCGGCGTCCACTCCGTCCTCGAGTGCGTCGGCCTCGAGCAGTCGATGCTCACCGCCGTCGGCATCGCCCGCCCGGGCGGCGCGGTCGGCCGCGTCGGCGTCCCCCAGGACGAGACGATGCCCGCGTCGCGGCCCGCGTTCTTCGACAACCTCACCGTCAGCGGCGGCCCCGCGCCGGTCCGCGCGTACATCGAGGAGCTCCTGCCGGACGTCCTCGAAGGCCTGATCGAGCCCGGTCGCGTTTTCGACCGGGTCGTGCGCATCGACGAGGTGCCTGAGGGCTACCGAGCGATGAACGAACGCGAGGCACTCAAGGTCATGATCGAGTTTTGAATGGAGGCGTAATGCAGAAGCGAACGCTTGGAAAGAGCAACCTGGAAGTCTCGGCCGTCGGGCTCGGCTGCATGGGCATGAGCTTCAGCTACGGCCTACCCGCCGACAAACAGGAGATGATCTCCCTCATCCGCGCGGCCGTCGAGCGCGGCGTCACCTTGTTCGACACGGCCGAGGTCTACGGGCCGTTCACGAACGAAGAGCTCGTGGGCGAAGCGCTCGCTCCGGTGCGCGAGCAGGTCGTGATCGCCACCAAGTTCGGCTTCGAGTTCGATTCCGATGGGCGCCAGGGCGGGCTGAACAGCCGGCCGGAGCACATCAAGGAGGCCGTCGAGGGCTCGCTCGAGCGGCTCAAGGTCGACACGATCGATCTGCTCTACCAGCACCGCGTCGACCCGGACGTGCCGATCGAAGACGTCGCCGGCACGGTGATGGATCTGATCGAGGAAGGCAAGGTCAAGCATTTCGGCCTTTCCGAGCCGGGCGTGCAGACGATCCGGCGCGCTCACGCAGTGCAGCCGGTCACTGCGGTTCAGAGCGAGTACTCGCTGTGGTGGCGACGCCCCGAGGAGGAGGTCCTGCCGGCCCTCGAGGAGCTCGGGATCGGGTTCGTGCCGTTCAGCCCTCTCGGCAAGGGCTTCCTCACCGGCGCGATCACCGAGAGCACGACGTTCGTCAGCACCGACTTCCGCAACACTGTTCCCCGCTTCACGGTGGAGGCCCGGAAGGCGAACCAGGCCCTTGTTGATCTGCTTTGCGAGATCGCGGATCGGAAGCAGGTGACGCCCGCGCAGCTCGCCATCGCCTGGCTGCTTGCTCAGAAGCCGTGGATCGTGCCGATCCCGGGCACCACGAAGCCGCACCGCCTGGAAGAGAACATCGAAGCGGCTGCCGTCGAACTGACCCCGGACGATGTGCGTGAGATCGAGAGCGCCGTCTCCAAGGTCGCGGTGCAAGGCGACAGGTACCCGGAACGGCTGGAACAGCTGACCGGCCGATGAGCACATGGACGAGCGACGAGCTCGACAGGATCCCCGGAGCCGAAGAGCTCGAGATCGCATCCGTGCGTCGAGACGGCACCCTCCGAAAGCCCGTGACGATCTGGGTCGTCCGCCACGGCGACGACCTCTACGTCCGCTCCGTCAACGGACGCACATCCTCGTGGTTCCGCGGCGTGCAAGCGCGGCACGAGGGCCACATCCGCGCCGGCGGCCTCGACAAGGACGTGGACTTCGTCGAGACGGATGACGCGAACGACGAGATCGACGCCGCCTACCGCGCGAAGTACCACCGATACGCCGAAAGCATCGTCGGCAGCATCGTCAGTCCGGGAGCGCGAGCAGCGACGCTCAAGCTCGTGCCGCGCTGAACAGGAGGACAAGCATGCAGATCACCAGGAGCAGCATCGAGACCATGGCCGGGCCGAGCGAGTGGTTCACCGGCGCGGTCTACGTCGACGCGGTCGCGGCGCCCTCGAACGGCTCGCGTCTGAGCGCGAGCAGCGTTCACTTCACCCCCGGCGCGCGCACGGCGTGGCACACGCACCCGAACGGCCAGACGATCTACGTCCTCGACGGCGTCGGCCTTGCGCAGCACCGCGGCGGCCCGGTCGAGGTCATCCGCCCCGGCGACCGCGTCTTCTTCGAGCCCGGCGAAGAGCACTGGCACGGCGCCGCGCCCGACCGCTTCATGACCCACCTCGCGATGCTCGACGTCGACGACGAGGGCAACAGCGCCACCTGGGGCGAGCACGTCACCGACGAGGAGTACGTCTCGCGGCGATGAGTTTGCGCCCTGAGGCCGGTCTAGAGGTAGTAATCGGCGGAAGGAGGCACAGGATGACGGAGTACAAGGGCGGGACGCGCGAGGAGTGGCTGGTCGCACGGACCGCGCTACTGGCAGAGGAGAAGGAGCTCACCCGCCGGAGCGACGAGCTCGCCCGGAAGCGGCAGGCGCTGCCGTGGGTCGCCGTCGAGAAGGACTACAGCTTCGAGACCGAGGACGGAACGAAGACGTTGGCCGACCTGTTCGACGGGCGCTCGCAGCTGCTCGTCTACCACTTCATGTTCGGCCCGACCGTCGAGGGCTGGCCCGATGCGGGCTGTCCAGGGTGCTCGTACACCGCGGACAGTCTCGACGGCGCCGTCGTCCATCTGCCGCCGCGCGGCGTGACCTTCGTCGCCGTTTCGCGTGCCCCGCTCGAGAACCTGCAGGCCTACAGGCGCCGGATGGGCTGGAACTTCCCGTGGGTCTCGGCTGCTGGAAACGACTTCAACCTCGACTTCGCGGTCTTCACGGAAGAGGGGCGAAAGACCGGCACCGGCTTCAACTTCGGGACGCCGAAGCACGCGGCGGAGATCGACCTCACGCGCGACGAGCTTCACGGACTGAGCGCGTTCGCGCTCGAGGACGGCATCGTCTACCACACCTACTCGTGCTACGACCGCGGCACGGATGTCCTGAACGCGACCTGGCAACTTCTCGACCGTACTCCGAAGGGACGCGGCGACGACCCCGACGGTTGGCCGCGCCGACACGACGAATACGAATGACTGAAAGGAGCGCCATGAACCTTCCCCCGGTCGTCTCCGCGACGGAGTGGCAAGCAGCGCGTGACGCACTCCTTGCCAAAGAAAAGGAAGCCACCGATGCACGCGACACCCTCGCCGCCGAGCGTCGCAGGCTGCCGATGGTCCGGATCGACAAGGACTACACCTTCGACGGGCCGGACGGCAAGGCCACGCTGCTCGACCTGTTCGAGGGACGCAGGCAGCTGCTCCTCTACCACTTCATGTTCGGACCGAACCAGGACGCGGGCTGCGACGGTTGCTCGATGTTCGTCGACCAGATCGGCCACCTCGCTCACCTGCACGCCCGCGACACGTCCTTTGCGCTCGTGTCTCGCGCGCCGCTCGCGAAGATCACCGCCTACGAGAAGCGTA
>DASWGR010000066.1:0-9630 GCA_036393535.1 Gaiellaceae bacterium
GGATCGATGGCCGTGCAGTTCGTCCACGCGCACCTCGCGGCCCTCGCAGCTCGAGTCGGATGAGCGAGCTCTGCACCCACCTCGACGAGGTCGCGCTGCGCGAGCTGCCCGCGTCCGTCGACGGCTGCGAGGACTGCTTGCGCGACGGGGGCAAGTGGCTGCACCTACGGATCTGTCTCACGTGCGGTCACGTCGGCTGCTGCGACGACTCCCCCAACCGCCACGCGACCGCTCACCATCAGGCGACCTCGCACCCGATCATCCGCTCGCTCGAACCTGGCGAGGACTGGAGCTGGTGCTACCTCGACGAGGTCGCATTCGTCCTCGACGGCCTTCGCGGCACGACGCGTATCCCACCCTCGCCGCTCCTGAGCTAACCCCGAAGGAGAAGGTCACGACAACCGACACACGCGAGGCGCACCTACAGGCACTCGACGAGTATCGCCGCCGCGAGACCGGCAACGCGCTGCAGGCTACGCTTGTCGAGCTGCTAAAAACATGAGCGTGGAGGCTCCACCCCGTAAGCGAGCCGCGATTGCCGATCCCGAGGCGCGCGAGTTCCTTCGGAAGGCGGACCCCGTGCTCGCGCGGCTGATCGACGCGCGGCCGGATTTCCGCCCGCGGGCCTGGATGGACGAGCTTCCTCCGCTCGATGCCTTCGGGACGCTCGTCTTCCAAGTCGCGGGCCAACAGCTATCGGTCAGCTCGACCCGCGCGATCATCTCGCATCTACAGGAGCGATTCGGAGGGCATCTTCCGTCGCCGGCCGAGCTGCTCGCGGCTGATCCCCAGGTGCTGCGCGACAGCGGCTTCTCGGCTCGAAAGGGCCAGACGTTGCGCGCGCTCGCGGAGAGGTTCGTCGACGGACGTCTCAGCGACGAGGCGCTCTCGCGCATGACCGACGACGAGGTCGAGGCAACCCTGACCGAGGTGCCCGGAATCGGGCCGTGGAGCGCGAGGGGGTTCCTGCTCGTGGCTCTCGACCGGCCTGACGTCTTTCTCTCGGGCGACCTCGCGCTCCGGCGCGCGATCCAACGAGCGTACGGCTTCGACCACCTTCCGGCCGAAGACGAAGTGGTTCAGGTGTCGGATCGCTGGCGGCCGTATCGGAGCCTTGCAGTGAGCTACCTGTTCGCGTCCGAATACGACGGGCAACCGTGACCGACTCAGTGGGAATCATCGGCGCTGGGCGGCTCGGGCAAGCGATGGCGTGGACCGCTGCGCGCCGGCCGCCGCGTCGTGATCGCCAATAGCCGCGGCCCGGAATCGCTGGCGTCAGTGGTCTCAGAGCTCGGCGAGGGGGTCTCGGCAGGGACGGTGGACGAGGCAGCAGCGGCCGACATCGTCGTCATCGCCGTGCCCTGGGACCGCGTGCCCGAGGCCGTGCAAGGCCTCAACTGGAACGGTCAGATCGTCATCGATGCGACCAACGACTGGGCCGCCGACGATCTCCAAGGGAGAACATCGAGCGAGCTCGTCGCCGAGCTCGTCGCCGGGGCGCGGCTCGTCAAAGCCGCGAACACGCTTGGCGCCGAAGTGCTCGGGGGCGGATCCACAGGAAGCCGGCGGCCAGCGCATGATCTTCATCTCCGGCGACGACGCCGACGCGAAAGCGGAAGTCGTCGTGCTGTTCCAGGACGCGGGCTTCGCCGCGATCGACCTCGGCGACCTCGCAACAGGCGGCGCGATGCAGCAGATCAACCACCCGCTCGCAGGCGTCAACCTGATCCAGCTCTGAGTCGTGAGTCGCGCGGTCGTGGTCGGGTCGATTAGCGCCGGCCCGACCGGCCACCGAGACTTGCCGTTGCGACGGATCGAATCGTGTCGCGCAGCCACTGTTGGGCTGGGTCGTGGTCGAGGCGCGGGTGCCAGAACATGAAGTAGTCAAACGGTTCGATCTCGACAGGCGCCGCGACGACGGCGAGCTCCGGATCACCGGCGGATCTGTCGACGAGTCGTTTGTTCAGTGTCGCGACCAGGTTTGTGCCCGGTAGGGCGGAGGGCGCCCCGGCGTTCAGCGGCAGGGTGAGTGCCGCGCGTCGTGCGACGCCGAGCTCTCTGAGACGGTGGGTGATCAGGGGCTGCTCGCCGTCGATGATGTCGATCACCAAGTGGGAGCAGCGAAGGTACTGGTCGAGCGTCAGCCGCTTGCGCTTGGCAAGCGGGTTGTCGGCCGACATCACACAGACGCAGATGTCGTCGAAGAGGAGTTCCCGGCTGAACGCTGCGGGCGGAGCCGCAACGTAGAAGCTGAGATCGAGTCTCCCGTGCAGCACGTCGTCGAACACCTCGTCGCGAGGCGACTCGATCCGAAGCGCGGAGTGGGGCGAGAGCTTGTTGATCTCGCGAGCGACCTGATGAAGGAACAGGAGCAGCGGATAGTCGGTCGCCGCGAGGCGGTAGTGCTCCTCCGCGGTCGCCGGGTCGAAGACCTCGGCGACGAAGAGCGTCTCTAGGTGCGGCATCAGACCGGCGAGCTGCCGCTGGATGCGCTCTGCCCGAGGGGTCAGGACGTAGCCGCTGCCGTCTCGAACCAGGAGTTGGTCGTCGAGCAGCTGGCGAAGTCGCGCGAGCGTGCGGCTCATCGCCGGCTGGCTGAGACCCGACCGCTCCGCGGCCCTGGTCACGTGCCGCTCCTCGAGCAGGGCGGCGAGCGAGGGCAGCAGGTTCAGGTCGACGCCTTCTAGATGCGTCATGAGCATGTCGGATATACCAAACATTCATGTGACGCATAGGTGGCGAGAGGGCACAACTCTGGTTGATCCGACCTTCGACGCCGATCGCGAGCGGCCGCTGTGGTAGCGGCAAGTCCTAATCGACAGGGCGTTACGGAGCGGCGTTGACCACCACCAAGGGAAAGGAGCCCTCATGGCTACCGCAACCGAAAAGACGAGCCGGACCGAGCACCTGCTTGCGCTCATGACAAAGGGGGACGATCTCTTCAACGCGCGCGACTGGGATGCGCTCGAGGCCGTCCACCACCCCGACATGGTCGCGCATGTCCCCGGGAGCGCAGAGCCGATCTACGGACGGGACGCACACGGCGCGGCGATGCAGCAGCTGGTCCGGATGTTTCCCGACATCCGCGTGCACACCCCGTACCCGATCCAGTTCGGAGACGGCGACTGGATCACCGTCGTCACCAACGCCACCGGAACGTTCACGGGGGAGATGACGCTGCCCGACGGCCACGTGATCCCGTCGACCGGAAAGGCATTCGACCTCGAGTTCGCCCAGACCAGCAAGTGGGACGGCGACCAGCTCATCGTCATCTCCGCCTTCTTGGACGCAGCGCTACAGGCCAAGCAACTCGGACTCGCGCCATAACAAGGGACGCGCACACAAGCGCCAGCGCATCCGGGCGGTCGAGCTGTCGAGCTAGCCCGGACCGGGCAGCGCGCCGACCTGCTGCAGCACCCGTGCGACGTCCGTGACCGACCAGTACTCGGAGATTTTGCCGTCGGGGGATTCGATGGATTGCAATCCCATCCGTCTCCACGTCCTTGTTCGTCGCCGGAATGCCGAGGAGTTCGCAGGCGTGGACCCCGCAATGTAGCGCCGGATCAGCCGCTTGCTCCCTCAGTTGACACGTGACCTCCTCGTGATGCCAGAACGGATTTCGGGAACTGGCGGATGATGCCAGCGCCGCTTCTTGGAGACGGCTCTTCAGGAAGAGGGCTCTGCAAGGGCCCCGCAAAGGTGTTAGACGGTCGGCATCGGCTCTTTGATCCCGTGCCGCAGCAGCCAGCGGTTGACCGGCCAGCTGGTCACGAAGCCAAGCATCATTCCGATCTGCATCAGGAACCAGTGGCTGGAGCTGTCGATCGGCGCCTTCCAGATCACGTATTGCGCCAGTGCCATCCAGCCGAACAGACCGACCTCGAAGCTGAGCACCGAGAGCGTGTCCGACTTGATCGCGTCCCCCAGCGTCGCCAACTGGCCGACCTGACCCCGCAGCGGTGCGATCACGAAATACTGGAAGAGGATCCCGAAGATCCAGGCAAGTGGCAGGTCGAGGATGTATTCGGGACCGAGCTCCGCGGTCGAGCCGATCATCCAGGCGGTCGCCCAGACGATCCACTCGCCGGCGATGTCCCCGAGCACGCAGCCGGCGCCGCAGTGGCTGTCCGAGAGCGACACCTGCCACAACGAGTCGCGGGCGCCCTCCTCCATCCCCGCCATGTGGATGTGCATCCGCTTGCGGGACATCCGCCGTCCGCGCGCGAAATACGCCCAGAGAGCGATCGGTCCCATGTAGAGCGCGGTAAGCGGAAAGGCGAGGTCCATGATCGCCATGTGCTGCCGGTTGCCCAGCACGACGACGTCGGCGACGATCACGAGCGCGGACGCGAACCCGAGTCCGAGCGCCACCCATGCGAGGAGCTCAAACCAAGTCGGAGCCACTCGCAATCACTACACGACGGAGGTAGGACCGCGGATCCGAACTATGGAGCCATTATGGAGCCCCGTGGTTGCAACCGGTCGCAATCCACGGCAAAGCGGCTTACTCCCGAAACGGCTGAAACAAGCGAAAACCGTTGCCGCCAGTTGCGACCAGTTGCCGTTTGGATTCCATGGTAGGGAGGGGGTCGACGGTTCGAGTCCGTCAGAGGGCTTCACGTTCAAGAAAATTCCTGCAAATCGGCTATCTCGGGTAAGCGTTCAGCCCCTGTGCTCAGGTGAGTGTGGGTACTGGGTCGCCGCGGGCGTGGGCGGTGAGGGCTTGGGTGAGGTAGGCGAAGAGGGATTGTTTGCGGAGCCGGCAGGTGATCGAGGCGGAGAGCAGCCGCTCGATGGTGCGTTCGCCTCGTTCGGACTGGCTGCCGAGCGAGAGTTTGCGGTAGATGACGGCGCCGCGGAGGCCGCGCTCGGCATGGTTGTTGGTCGGTTCGACGCCGTCGGTGTGGGTGAAGGTCCAGAGGGCGGGCCAGCGCTTGAGGAGGTTCCTCGCGAAGTCGCGGTGGTACTTGGTGCGCGGGCTTTTGCGGGCGGCCCGCTCGAGCAGCGTTCGGAGGCTTGCCTGGAGCGGGGCAATCTGCGCTTGCAGCCGGGCGCGGTCGGTGTCGGCCTGGTAGGCGGCCCAGGCGGCGAAGAGGTCGTGTGCGATCACGAGTCCTGCGCAGCCGAAGTCGTGTTGTTCTGACAGGCCTTCGCTGTGGGCGGTGAAGTCGCGCAGGAGGTGGGCCCAGCAGAGCTGCCGTTGGACGGGGTCGAGGTAGTCGTAGCCGCGCCAGCGGTCCGAGCAAACGATCCCGGCGAAGCGTTCGCCGAGCAGCGTCTTGGCCTCGAAGGCGTGCCGGCCGGCCGCGATCCGGAACACCGCGGTCCGGCTCGTCAGCGCGCCCCACAGGGTGCGGCTGCCGCCGCAGGTCTTCCAGCCGGTCTCGTCGATGTTGACGGCCGCGGCTGTCCGGATCCGCTGCTCGAGCTCGCTGTAGGGGCCAGCGAGGGCATCGCCGGCGCGCTGGATGATCGCATCGACCGTCCCCGTAGATAGCTCGACCCCGAACAGCTCCCGCGCGAGCTCGGTCGTGTCACGGCGCGAGACGCGGTTGCGTACCGCGAGCGTGACGACGGCGGCCTGGAATCGCGGCCCGAACGACCACCGTGAGGCGGCGGGAGGCTCGGCCGTCGTCACCGTCGCACACTCCGGGCAGCACACCCGGTGCAGCCGATGCTCGGTCACTCTGACAGCGATCGGCGGCAGCTCGGCCACCTGACGCCGAGACGGCTCGGCGACATCGACACGCTCGGGTTCGGCGAAAACGCGGGCGCACGACCGGCAGCGGTCGGGCCAATGCTCGACGATCTCGTCGACCTGCTCAGGCGAAAGCAGCCGCCGGTACCGGCCCTCGTGTCCGTGCTGCCCGCCCCGCTTCCTGCCCGACCCCTTCTCACGCGGGCGTGGAGGAACTGACGGAGGATCGTGCGACGGCGGCAGCGACGAGTTTCGTGAACTCCGATTCAGACGACGCTCGAGCTCGCCAACCCGAGCCTCGAGCCGCTCGTTCGCCTCGACCAGCTCGCCGACTCGCAACAACAACGCGATCGCCGTCTCACGATCGCCATCGAGGATCGCCTCCGCCTCCGCGCGCTCCACACGAGACCGTTCGCCGCCGCGACCTTGGTCCCTCCCCCACCTGAACGCTTACCAAAAGACCCCGTTTTGCGGGGCCTTTGCAGAGCCCTCTGACGGACTCGAACCGTCGACACCCTCCTTACCATGGAGGATTTGAGCTACGCCGGACGCAGGCAAGATTTGCGCTTGCTAGGCGGTTTTCCCTGCAACTTCACCAGATCTGATGCGAAGCCTCACCTCCCTCGGGGACCCTTGAGCCTCCCTCAGAACGCCCATACCTGTCCCCAGAACCCAGCCCCGAGAACGGCTCGGCGTAGACGCCCCAAGAAGGCTCGGCGTAGACGCTAGTGACCCGGAAGGTGGCCGCGCGTGAGGCGAGGTCCATCGGGTTCTCCTCCACCACAGGGGACGCTAAGTAGCATGAAGACGCGTCGTATTTCGCTCATCGAGGTCTGGAACAGGCTCGTCATGAGCCGCGCAGGATGATGGGCCACGACGCGACTGCCTTCGCGGACGTTTGGTCCCGTGATTGGGAAGGCTGTCAGCGGGGGCGAATGGGCTTCGACATCGCGACGACATTGCCGCGCGCGTCGAGAGCGACGATCTGGAGCTCCCTCGGCACACCGCCGATCTTGATGGTGGTATCGAGGCCGTTCCAGGCAACCGTCCGCACGGGGGAGAGCTTCGCCGTGCTTCGGCCGGCGAGGATGCGCCAGCGAGCCACTTCAGTCGCACCGTTCCAGATCGCGTGGACGGTCGTCTTTCGACGACCCGCGTGGTGCGCGATCGCGGTTGGGAGGTTGTCCGGGTGGCCCGTCCATTGGAAGCGATAGCCACGGTACGTGTCGTCGCTGGCAGGGAGGGTGGCGTCGAAGAGGAGCCTTCCCTGTGGGTCGAATTCGGAGACACGTCCGAGCTGGCCCCAACCGACGAACGTATCGCCGTTGTCGAGCGCTTGCGCGTTCCCCTGTGTCGGCACCGAGAGGGCGGCAGGATGCGTGATCGCCTTGACCAGGGTCGCCGTCATGGTGGCGGTGTCAAGGTGGATCCAGATGACGCGCGACCGCGCCATGACGCGTCCGCCCGGCTCTCCGTTGTTCTCGTTGTCGAAGAGCCGGATCGTGTTCGCTCCGGCGGGAAGTGGGTTGTGCTGCCAGGCGAACCGGACGCCCGGCCCGAGCGTGAAGTCGCTGCGCTTGCCGCCGAGGCGCCAGATAATCCGGCCGGCCTGCCGGTCGACTTTGTAGATCGTCGAGGTGTGCCGGCCCGAGATGAGCAGGTTGCCGTCGTCGTCGAGGTTGACCGCGTTGATGTGGAAGTAGTCGTAGAAGTCAGGGTCGGAGTTCACCGCTAGATAGCTCTCGTCGAGCGGCACGTGGTCGAGGCTGTGCCATTCGAAGAGCACGCGTCCCGTTGCGACGTCGATCTCTTGCACGATGCCGTCGACGACGATGCCGTCCTTCGGGCCCCCGATCGAGGAAAGATCGATTGGAACCCCGTGGAAGATCGTGACGAGCGCCGTCCCCTGCGGTGTCAATGCGAACTCGTGCCCGTCGAGGTCGAGGCCGTTACCCGCATGCACGCTCGCAACGACGTGGTAGGAGCTGTCGACGATGTAGTCGACACCGCCCTGGTACCAGGTCAGCACGGGCTTGCCGAGGTAGCTCTGGACGCGGAAGTCGGTGGCCTCGCCGCCGGGATGGAACCAAACCGGTCGGCCTTGCCCGTCGACGATCTCCGGCCCTTGCGCCGTATGCCCCAGCTTGGGCGCGATGAAGATGTATCCAGGAGCGACGCCCGAGCTTCGCTGGCGAACGACGAGACGAGGCGGCTGGAGCGGCGGCGAAGCTGCGGTCGCCGCCCGAATCACGCGCATGCCGGCCGCTCGCGCTTCGTGCGCTTGCGACACAGCACCTGCTGATAAGGCGACCGGCAAGCAGAGCGTCGCCATCACTCGCCTTGGTCGTCGGCTGCGTGCCGCAGCTCTCGTTAGAAACGACCGCTTCATCGTTCACCTCACGGTTGCTGACGTGTAAGGCGGACGGTGAAGAGCGGAGGTTGCCTGGAGCCTAATCGTCGGTAAATCTGGCGCCGTACGCGACCGCTAGCAGGTTTAGAGGAGCGGTGTTAGCCTCAAACCGAGGTGGCGCCGGCCGAGACGGTCGAGTTTCGGATTCTGGGCCCGTTCGAAGTCGTGAGCGACGGGCTTCCGCTTCCGTTGGGGCCGGGCCAGGAGCGACTCCTGTTGGCCGTTCTACTGCTTTACCGAAACGAGCGCGTCTCGACCGACCGGCTGACCGACCTGCTCTGGGACGAGTCGCCGCCCGAGAGCGCGCCGAAGATGGTCCAGATCTACATCTCGCGCCTGCGGCGTAGGCTCGCGACCACCGCCGTCACAGACCAGCGTCTGGTCACTCAGGCGGCCGGATACCGCCTCCGGGTCGAGCCGGACGAGCTCGACCTCGAGCGCTTCGAGCGTCTGTGCGACGACGGCCGAAAGGCGCTTGCTGCCGGCGATCCAGGGCTCGCGGTTTCGAGCCTGCGCGAGGCGTTGTCACTCTGGCGGGGTGCGCCGCTTGCCGACGTTGCTGACGGGCGGTTTCTCGAGCAGGAGCGTGCGCGGCTGGAGGAGCTTCGTCTCGGCGCGCTCGAGGAGAGGATCGAAGCGCAGCTAGCGCTCGGCGAGGGCGCGGCTCTGGTGGACGAGCTCCAGACGCTCGTTCGCGAGCATCCGCTACGGGAGCGGCCGGCGGCTCAGCTCATGCTCGCGCTCTACCGTTCAGGTCGGCAGGCTGAGGCGCTCGCAACCTACACGGCGGCGCGCGACGGGCTGGTTAACGAGCTCGGCATTGAGCCCGGACGTCCGCTCAAGGAGCTCGAGCAGGCGATCCTCCGGCAGGACCCGGCGCTCGATGCGCCGGCCAGAGAGCGGACGTTCCGCGCTGGCGAGACAGCCGCGCCTGAGCCGCGACCGCGACGTCTCGCGCGGCGGCCAGTGGCGGTGACGGCAGCCGCCGCGATTGCCATCGCCGCCGCGGTCGCCGTCGCGATCGCGCTCAGCAGCAACGAGCGAGGACAGATTCGGCTCGCAGCCGATGCGGTCGGGGTCGTCCGCGACGGGCGAATCGTCAACCAAGCTCGTGTCGGCGCGGCCCCGGCCGCGATCGCAGCCGGAGGTGGAGAGATCTGGGTCGCGAGCACGGGAGCGAACTCCGTCTCACGCCTTGATCCAAAGACGTTGGACGTCCGCCAGACGATCCCGGTCGGGAACGGGCCGAGCGGGATCGCGCTCGGTCGCGATGCGGTTTGGGTGACAAACGGGCTCGATGGGACCGTGTCGCGGATCGACCCGAAAGCGAACAAGGTCGTGCAGACGGTCCCGGTCGGGAACGGCCCCGCCGCGATCGCCTACGGGGTCGGCTCGATTTGGGTGGCGAACCGGGCCGATCAGACCGTCAACCGCATTGATCCGAGGACGGGGAACGTGGTCGACACGCTCGCCACCGGCACGGACGCGGCCGCGATCGCGGCAGGGGAGGGCGCCGTTTGGG
>DASWGR010000067.1:0-2524 GCA_036393535.1 Gaiellaceae bacterium
CGACCTCGCAGAAATCCTCGGCAGAACGGCCGCCGCCGCCGGCGAAGAGGACGTCGTCCGGCTTCTCGGCCCGGAGCTCGGAGGGAGCCAGCGACCCGGCCGCCCAGACGATGGCGTCAGAGACGTTGGACTTCCCGGAGCCGTTCGGCCCGACGACCACAGCGACGCCCGGCTCGAGGCGAATCTCGACCGGTTCAGGGAACGACTTGAAGCCGCGCAGCTTGATAGCGCGTAGGTTCACGCAGGAGGAAAACTACCCGGCGGCGCGGACGCCGCCGGGTGTGTCCTTCCGGGTCAGGCGGCGTGCGCCATCTCCAGGATCGTGTCGCGCGTCATGGTTCCAACCATGTCTGGGTGGTCGGACTGGACATGCGCCTCGACATTGGTGACGAGCTCGTCATCGGTCTCCCCGCGCACGGTCACGCCGCAGGGGCAATCGACTGCCTTGGCCATTGATCCTCCCTTCGGTTCGGGCGGATTCTATGCGGCCGACAAATTGGACTCTCATCCTGCGTCCCATTCAAAGGCCGGAGGCTAAGCGACGCGTAGCGGCTTAGCCGCAGGCGCACCGATGTGGGCGCGGCCGCTTTAGCGCCCGTGCCCACACGGTTGACATCAATCGCCGACCGCCCCAATAGGAGCCCGCGGGCTTTGCCCGCGGGCGTTCCCCGCGAAAGCGGCGTACCGAATCACCGCGCGAAAGCGTCAGCTTTCGCGCGGTTCTACCTCGACTCCGAGTTTTGCCAGGGCCTCTTTAGCGGCCTCTTGCTCGGCGGCCTTCTTGGACTCGCCGCTGCCGGCGCCGAACTGCTCGCCGTCGATGACCGCGGACGTCGTGAAGCGACGGTCGTGCGGCGGCCCCTCGACCTCGAGGACCGAGTACGTCACCGACTGGCCCCGGCGCGCGAGTGCCTCCTGGAGCTCGGTCTTGAAGTCGACGTGGCTGTTCAACGCGTAGTCGATCCGACCCGCGAACGCCTGGACGATCGGTTGCTCGATCTTCTCGAAACCATGCTCGAGAAAGAGCGCCGCCAGCGCGGCTTCGAGCAGCGCCGCCAGCACGTTGCGGTTCCGCGAAAGGCGCTCGAGCTCGTCCGGCGGGATGTCGACTCCGCGTTCGGCGAGCTCCTTCCCCAGCTCGAGCTGACGCGAGACGACGGCGCAGCTCGCCCGGGAGACGACGTGCGAGCGGATCTTGGCGAGCCTGCCCTCCGAGAAGTCGGGATAGCGCTCGTAGAGCTCGCGCGCCATCGCCAGCTCCAGCACGCTGTCGCCGAGAAACTCGAGGCGCTCGTACGAGTCGGCGCGCGCGCTCGCCCACGAGGCATGCGTGTAGACCTGCTCGGCCCGAGCCGCGGGCAGCCCCTCGATCAGCTTTCGAAGCGGGCCGACGTCCCCCGTCGCAGCGCTACTGGTGCGACGAGACGTAGTCGACGGCCTGGCCGACGGTCTGGATCTTCTGGGCGTCGTCGTCGGAGATCTTGATTCCGAACTGATCTTCCAGCTCCATGATCAGCTCAACGAGATCGAGCGAATCCGCGTCGAGGTCCTCCTGGAAGGAGGCCTCTTCGGTGATGTCGCCTTCCTCGACACCGAGCTGTTCGGTCAGGACTTCCTTGACTCGCTCGAAAACTTCCTCGCGCGACGCTGCCATGTCACCTCACGTTGGGGGTCGGAGTCGTAGAGGGGCGAGATGCTAACACGCTATCGCCCAGATTCTGACTCAGCCTGCCGACGACGTCCTTCTCGACGCCGCGGGCGGCCAGGCGGATGGCGTTCGTGATGGCGCGGCGGGAGGAGTTCCCGTGCGCGATCACCGCCAATCCCCTGAGACCGAGCAGGTACGCGCCGCCGTAGGTGTCAGGGTCGAGCCGCTCGCGCAGCCTGCGTGCCGCGGGCCTGATCAGGAGGCCGCCGAGCTTCCCCGTGGCCGTTGCGGTGATCTCCTCGCGGAGGCCCTCGAGGATGCTTTTGATCGTGCCCTCGGTGACTTTGAGGGCGACGTTGCCCGTGAACCCGTCCGTGACGACGACGTCGGCGGCCCCGGCGAGCAGATCCCGTCCTTCGGCGTTGCCGGCGAAGTAGAGGTCTGTGGAGGAGGCAAGAAGCCGGTGCGCCTCGATCGTGAGGTGGTTGCCCTTCTCCGGCTCCTCGCCGATCGAGAGCAACCGGATCTGCGGATTGGCGATGCCGAGAATCTCCTCTGCGAAGACGGCGCCCATGTGCGCGAACTGGACGAGGTCCTCGGGCCGCGCATCGGCGTTCGCACCGGAGTCGAGCAGGACTGAGGGGCCGCGGCGCGCAGGGATCGTCACGGCGATCGCCGGCCGGCGCACGCCGGGGATCCGGCGGAGCTCGAGCAGGGACGCGGCCAGCATCGCCCCGGTGTTGCCCGCCGAGACGACGGCGTCGGCCCTCCCCTCACCCACCGCCCGGCAGGCGACGACGAGCGAGCTGTTCGGTTTGGTCCGGACCGCGTCCGTCGGCTTCTCGTCCATCGCGATCACGTCGGGCGCCTCGATCA
>DASWGR010000068.1:0-7424 GCA_036393535.1 Gaiellaceae bacterium
GCTCGAGTACCTGGCTCTCGCGACGGAACTCCTGCAGCGCGCTCGCCTGGCGGATGCCGACGCGGGGGTATGGGAAGCCGCTGATCTGCAGTGGTGGTGGCGCACGCCTCGACCCTCGGACGCGATCAACCAGCTCTTCTGGATCGATGACGACGGGCCCGTTGCGGGCGTCGTGCTGACGGACTGGGGTCGAGCATGGGGGTGCGATCCCATCGTCGTTCCCGGTGTCCCGACCGTTTCGCTTCCCACAGTCTGGGCGCGCGCCGTCGAGGCCATCGATGCCTTGGGGCTTGAAGCGGTCGAAGTGCTCGCCCGTGACGACGACTCCGAGCTGCGGAGCCTGCTGGCCGGCGCCGGCTTCGTGGCCGACGACTACCAATCGGGAATCACCTGGATGAATGCCGAGGACCGGCCCGACGTGGCCGCCCCGCCGGAAGGATTCGTGCTCGTCGACCGTGCCGAGGAGGCGACCAGGCCGCACCCTATGCGGCGGCGAAGCGGCGAAGAGGTCGAGGCCCGCCTCCGACAGTGCTCCCTCTACGACCCGGCACTCGACCTCGCCGTCGAGGCTGCCGATGGCCAGACCGCCGGTTACGCGCTCCTCTGGTTCGACCCCCTGACCGAGGTCGGGCTGGTCGAGCCGATGAGAGTCGAGGACGCATACCAGCGGCGCGGCCTGGCCCGTGCCATGCTCACCGCCGGTCTCGATCGGCTGGCGAAGCGAGGGGCACAGCGCCTCAAGGTCGGCTATGCCACCGACGTGGCACGCGGGCTTTACGTCGGCACCGGCTTCCGGGTGACTTCTACGACCAGTTCATTCAGTTGGAGGAGACCGGTCGCGACGGACTGATCACCGCCTGTCGGGCGGTCCCAATACCGCGCCACCACTCGCTCGAATACAGGTGCTGGCACGTGCCCAGGTCACGTGCTTGCAGCGATGTGCCGCGGCCGTGGCGCTCGTAGGTTCGAGAGATCCGCCCAACTCTCGAAGGGAGCACCATGGAAAGCATCGTAAAACGCCCTGCTGTCGACGTCGGCCTCCAGCGCGCAAGGCCACGACTGGCCCTCGTGCTGGCGGTACTGTCGATTCCGGGCTCGACGATCGCCTGGGACCTCCCTGCCGGCGGCCTGTGGATCGGTCTTCCACTCGCCATCGTCGCGATCGTCCTCGGGATCCGCGCACGCCGCGAGCTCGCGAGTCGGGCTGGGTCACGGATCGCGATCGTTGCGATCGTGCTCGCAGTCCTGGCGCTCGGGCAGATGGTCGTCTTCGTGGCCCTCAGCTAGACGATGAGAGTCAAGGTCACACACAAGTCCGGCGTGTCGGCGGTTGTGCTGCTCGTCGCTGCCTCGGTCGCCCTCGCGGGCTGCGGCGACCACGTCGGCGACAAGCAGGCGTCAACGCCGACCAAGGTCGCCATCACGGCGACCGAGGCCGGCAAGCAGACGCGTCTCTCCGTCCCGAAGTCGGTGCCGGCCGGACTCGTGACCGTCGAGCTCACGAACAGCGGCAAGGCGTTTCACGAGGCCCAGTTCATTCGCCTCGAGCCTGGCCACACTCCAGCGGACGCGATGAAGGCCATTGCTGCCGAAGGAGCGCCGAGCCCCGGTTGGATTCATGTAGCCGGCGGTACCGGCCCCGCACCGCCGGGTGGCACGCGCTCGGCGACACAGCGGTTGCGGCCGGGCAACTACATCGTCTACGACGCCCCCTTCCAGAACGAGGGTCGGGGCGTGAAGTTCGGGCTGGCCTCGTTCAAGGTCGAGGGAGGGACCAACGGCGGCGGCGAGCTGCCTAAGGCGGTGGCAAAGATCGAGGCATACGAGTACGGCTTCAGGGTGTCGGGGCTCAGCGTAGGCAAGAACACGATCGAGTTCTCGAACACCGGCACGGAGGCGCACCACATCATTGCGGTTCCCTACAAGCCCGGCGCTACGTTGGCCGAGGTGCGCAAGGCGTTCATGAAAGAGGGAGGCGCCAACCCGCCGCTCGACTTTGCACACGTCGCCTACACCGCCAGGATCGACGGCGGCACAAAGCAGATCACCGAGCTCGATCTCGACAAGCCAGGCAAGTACGCTCTGCTGTGCTTCGTCAGCGATCGCAAGGGCGGCCCGCCGCACGTTGTGCAGGGGATGATCGCCGAAGTCACGGTGCATTGACTGGCGCCTAGACTCCTGGCGTGACCGAGCTAGAAGAGCTGTCCGCCGAGGAGGGCCGGCTCGAGTGGGACACGCCTCTCTTCCGGACTGCGATGACGCAGTTCGAGCAGGCGATTCCCTACGCAGACGTAAACGAGTCGATCGCGGAACGGCTCCGTTATCCCGAGCGTGCCGTAATGGTGACGGTTCCGATTCGCCGCGACGAAGGGCTGGTCGACGTTTTTCCGGCGTACCGCGTCCAGCACTCCAGCGTGCTCGGTCCGACGAAGGGCGGGATCCGCTACGACCCACACGTCACGCTCGGCGAATGCACCGCGCTCGCTGTCTGGATGACCTGGAAGTGCGCACTTCTGCGTCTGCCCTACGGCGGCGCAAAAGGAGGCGTGCGCTGCAATCCGCGTGAGCTCTCCCAGCGCGAGCTCGAACGGCTGACCAGGCGCTACACGAGTGAGTTGCGCGGTGTGATCGGGCCGCAGGAGGACATCCCGGCTCCGGACATGGCCACGAACGAGCAGACCATGGCGTGGATCATGGACACGTACTCGATGCAGGTCGGCTACGCCGTGCCGGAGATCGTTACCGGCAAGCCCATCTCGCTCGGCGGCTCGCTCTTCCGGCACGAGGCGACCGGGGCGGGCGTGGTGATGGTGATCGAACGGGCCTGCCAGCGACTCGGTTGGGATCTCGCGGAGCAACGCTGTGTCGTGCAAGGCTTTGGGAACGTCGGCGGAATCGCCGCGCAGGAGCTTGTCTCGAAGGGCGCGACCGTGCTCGCCGTGTCCGACGTGTCCGGTGGGATCTACTCGTCGTCGGGACTCGATCTCGACGCGGTACGCGCGTGGGTGGCGGCGCACGGAGCGCTCGCCGGTTATCCGGACGTCCAGCACGTCTCGAACTCCGAGCTGCTGGAGTTGCCGTGCGACATCCTGGTCCTCGCTGCGCTCGAAGAGCAGCTCACCGCGGAGAACGCTCCCCGAATCGACACCAAGCTCGTCGTCGAGGGCGCCAACGGCCCGACGACGATCGAAGGCGACGCGATCCTCGTGGAGCGCGGCATCCTGATCTTGCCCGACGTGCTCACGAACGCGGGCGGCGTCACGGTCTCCTATTTCGAGTGGGTGCAGGATCTCGGGCGACTCTTCTGGACGCGCGACGAAATTCGTGCGCGTCTCGCGGACAAGCTCGCGGATGCGTTCGACCGCGTCTGGAGCCTGTCGGAGGAAAAGAGCATCTCTCTGCGGCAAGCTGCGCTCGTCGCGGGCATCAACGAGGTTGCGGCTGCGCTGAAAGCGCGCGGGATCTACCCATGAGTCGAGTGCGCGATGCGATGGTGCCCGAGCCCGGGGCGCTCGACGTCACCGCGAGCGCGCGGGAGGCGGGGGAGCGGTTGTCGGATCCCGCCGTGCGTGCCGTGCTCGTCTGCGACGACGGCAAGCTCGTTGGCGTGATCACGCGCAAGACCCTCGTCTCGCGGGTGGTCGCCCCGGGTCTCGATCCGCGCGGCACGAAGCTCAAAGAGATCGCGGAGCCGCCGCTCTTCACACTCGATGCGTCGATGGACCTCGACGAGGCTTTCCGTGCGTTGGAAGAGCAGGATTTCGAACGCGTGCCGGTGGTCGAAGACGGCAGGCTCGTCGGCATTCTGTCGCGGACCGTTTTGCAGCGCCGTCTTGCCGAGGACGAGCCGCCGCCCGCCCAGAGTCTTAGCTAGGAGCTCGCCGTCGCTTCGCGGCGTCGGCGCTCTTCGAGCTCGGCCCAGCCACGATCGACGAGCTCGCGCAGCCGACGCAGGTTCGCGTCTGACTCAGCCCGCCATTCGCGTTCCTGCGCGATCTCATCAGGCGTCCTCTTCCTCTTCCTCGCCATTGTCTCCTCCAGGTCGCAACACGGTTGTTAAAGGCAGGGACTCAGCAGCAGGTGTAAGCGCCGGGCGGCGCCGAGCCCTCTTCCTCCTGCAGCAGCTCGGCAGCCGCGAGTGCGGTACCGTCGAGGATGTCGCGCTCGCTGATCTCCAGCTTGTCGAGCCCGAAGTAAGCGAGTACCTCGCGAGCTATGACGGCGCCGCCCACGATCACTGGCGCGCGGTCCGGATCAAGCGGGCGCATACCGCGTCGCTCCACGAGCGGCACCGATGCGAGACGCCGAAGCTGCTCGTCGAGTGCCTCCGCCGTCAGTTCGAGTCCGTGCACACGGTCGCGGTCGTATTCCTCCAGGTCGAGGGCGAGCGCGCCGAGGCTCGTGATCGTCCCCGCGACGCCGATCGCAGAGCCGAGGTCGCTCCGGATCTCCTCCGGCATGCGCTCCGCGAGGAGTGCGCGCACCGCGGCTGCTGCGTCCTCCAGCTCGTCCTGCGTCGGCGGATCGGAATGCAGGAACCTCTCAGTGAGGCGTACGGAGCCGATGTCGAGGCTGTCGTGCCAGCGAACGCCGTCGGGGCCGCCCGCGACGAGCTCCGTCGAGCCGCCGCCGATGTCCACGATCACGGTTCCGGCCTCGAGCGTCCGCTCCGACGTGACACCATGGAACATGAGCATCGCTTCGTCGTGCCCGGAGAGCAGGCGCGTCTCGAAGCCGTAGCTCCACTCGACCTCGCCGAGGAAAGCCTCGCCGTTCTCCGCGTCGCGAATCGCGCTCGTGGCGATCGCGAGTGTCCGCTGCGCGCCGAGCGACTCCACCGTGCGGCGGAAGTCGGTGAGGACGTTCCGGACGCGCGCAATCGCGGCGGGGAGGAGGCGCCTGCGCTCGTCGACGCCCTCGCCGAGGCGTGTGATGCGCGTCTCGCGCGCGATGTCGGAAATGTGGCCATCGTCGACGTCCGCGACGAGGAGACGCGTGGAGTTGGTGCCCAGGTCGACTGCGGCAACACGGCTCATGGAGGGCGACTGTATCCGGCGTCCCCTGGGTAGAGTCACGCCGGTGAATCGAGCCCGCCGCCTGCTCTTCCGACTCGATCCGCTGGTCCAGATCGGCCTGCTGATCGCCCTTGCCGAGGCGTACCGGCTGCTACGCCGGCTCATTCCCACGGACTGGCCTCAGGCGATCGCGAACGCACAGCACGTGGAACGGCTCGAGCAGGTCGCTCACTTCGCCTGGGAGGAGGGGATCCAGGACTGGTTCCTACAGTTCCCCGAGCTCGTGAAGGGGTTGAACTGGTTCTACCTCTCGAGCCATTTCGTCGTGACGGGCGCGTTCTTCGTTTGGCTCTACTGGCGGGACCGTGAGGGGTTCTCGATCTTTCGGGACGGCTTTTTGCTGGCCACGGCGATTGCGCTCGTGATTCACTGGCGCTATCCGACGGCGCCGCCGAGGCTCGCCGGCACCGGGATCAAGGACACGATCGACCTGTATTCCGGCGTCAACATCGGCAAGCCGCACCACGAGCGCTTCTCGAACCCGGTCGCCGCGGTGCCGAGCCTGCACGCGGGCTGGGCACTCGCTGTCGGCGTCGGACTCATGCTCTACGCACGCAGCTCTTTCATGAAGGTGGTCGGCGTCCTCTATCCCGCCGCCGTGATGCTGACCATCGTCGTGACCGGGAATCACTACGTCTTCGACGCCGCCGCCGGCGCCCTCGTGATGGCGGTCGGCTTCGCAGCAACCGCTTCGTTCCGCGTCGGCGTGCGCGAGCCGGCGTACGCGCGCTCCCGATAAACACCGTGTAACGCCAGGCCGTCCCGCGGGACGGTAGCTGCGACATCGGGAGACGAAAGGAGATTCCAATGAAGAAGCAAGCAGGCGGGTTCGTCTACGTGCAGACGAACGACGCAGACCACAACGAGGTCGTCGTGTTCGCGCGCCGCTCAGGCGGTGAGCTCGAGCGGCTCGGATCGCACCTCAGCGGTGGAAAGGGGTCCGGCGAGCCGCACCTGCCCTCGCAGAGCTCGATCGTGCTGGACGGCGACCGTTTGTTCCTGACGAACGCAGGCAGCGACGACGTGAGCTTGTTCGCGCTCGAAGGCGACCAGGCCGCGTTGCTCGACCGGGTGGCGTCGGGTGGCTCGACGCCGCGGAGCATCGCCGTAAACGGCGATCGCGTTTATGTGCTCAACACAGGTGGCGAACCGAACGTGGCGGGCTTCGCGCTCGACGGTGACCGGCTCGTTGCGGTGGAAGGATCGACGCGACGCGCCGGCAGCGATCCGGCTCAGGTTGCATTCAGTCCCGACGGGCGGACCTTGCTGGTGACCGACCGCGCGGACAAGATCTACGCCTTTGCGATCGATGGCGACGGACGTGCGCAGGACAAGGTCACCCACGAGTCGTCCGGCGCCACGCCGTACGGCTTCGATCTGCGTGAGGACGGTGTCCTCGTCGTGACGGAAGCGGCCGGTGCGCAGGTCGGCAAGGCTTCGGCTTCCTCGTACAAGCTCGGCGGGCCGGCGCAACTCGCACCGGTTAGCGGCGCGGTTGCCAGCACGCGCAGCGAGGTGTGCTGGGCCGTGATCAGCAAGGACGGCCAGACCGTCTTCGTGACGAACTTCGGCGACGGCACGATCTCGACGTATGCGATCGATGCCGACGGCAGCATCGCGCTCCGCGACGCCGTGGCGGCGACGACGGTCGATGGCACACCTGGCATCCGCGACGAGGCGCTCAGCTCGGACGGGGAGTACCTCTACGCGTTGCACGCCGACACGGGGCGCGTGTTCGGCTGGAAGGTCGGGGCCGGCGGAGAATTGTCCGCTGTCGGCTCGGCGAACGGCCTCCCGCTGACGGCAGCAGGGCTGGCCGCAAGCTAGCACCGTTCTGGCACGGCGAGCTATGATTCACCTCAAGCGACGCGGGGTGGAGCAGTCAGGTAGCTCGCCGGGCTCATAACCCGGAGGTCGCAGGTTCAAATCCTGCCCCCGCTACTGAGAAAGGCCCGCAAACGCGGGCCTTTCGTTTGCCGATCTGACTGCGAGCCCCGAACTTTGTACCCCTTTTTGTACCCATCGCAATTCTGCGGTGTCCCGCTTTGACTGGAAACGACGACTGCCTTGTTGCCAGGATGGACGGTGGCGGCGCCGCGTCCGCGGTGTCTTGCGCCCCGGCGCGCGGCGGCGCGGACGCGCGGGCGGAGATCGGTAGTCGACCACCGGACGCGGGGCGGTACTGGGCTCGAACCAGTGACCCCCGTAACGGTCATCGCTGACGACTGAACACCAGAAGTGACCAGAGGCGCTGCTGAGCAGCGGTTTCTGATCACACGCGATGATCAGGCAAGTGCATCGACCGACAGCAATGACCATGCGAATTGGCACGAAATTGGCACGAGGTCA
>DASWGR010000069.1:0-9555 GCA_036393535.1 Gaiellaceae bacterium
TACCTTGACGGATGACGAGCTCGACGAGGCGTTCAGCCGGTTAGCGCGCTAGGGCGGCGGTGGGCCGCCGTAAGCGAGTCAAGCGAGCTTGATCAGCCCTGCGTTCGTCGGCCTGAAACCGCAGGCTTCGAAGTAGAACGCTCGCAGGTGGTCATCGAAGTCGACATGGAGCCACTCGCAATCTGTACCGCGCGCCTCGTTGACCGCGACCTCGACGAGCCGAGTCCCGATCCCCTTCCGGCCTACCCTCGCGGACACCATCGTGTCGAGGAGGAAGGCGTGGATTCCGCCGTCCCAAGGCACGTTGACGAAGCCGACGAGCTCACCACCGTGACGCGCGCAGACCCAGCCGAGGCTCTGTCTCTGTACCTGCGCCTTCCAGTCCTCCTCGAGCGGTCGATGGTCGAACGCCCCGGCGTGAAGCGCGTTCAGTTCCGCGTTGTCGAAGTCACCGCGCCACTCGTACGTGATCTCCATGCTCAGGACTTCCGTGCGTAGAGCAGGAACGTCCCGGGGATCCGCGCATCGTGGTGGCGAAAGCCGTCGCTGCGCGCGGGATACTCCTCGAGCGCGCGCAGCGCGAGCCCTGCGTGCGCGGCGGCGTTCACGATCTGGCCGAGCCGCCGCGAGCCCTCGTCGAAGTAGCTCTCGCGCCAGTGCATCAGTCCGTCCACGCAGAGGGCGACCGGATGCTCCTCGAAGAGCAGAAGCTCACCGTCGGAACGGAGCGCGGTCGCGATACCGCGCATCCAGTCCTCGATGTCGGTGATCTGCAGGAGTGAACCGAGCCCGGCGTACACGAGGTCGAAGCGGCCCCGTCGCAACTCGGCCGGTAGGTGCTGCGGGTCGGCCTGCACCCAGAGGATGGAAGGCCAGCGTTCGCGCGCGACCTCGAGTGCCTGCCCGGAGGAGTCGACGCCGGTGACGATCGCTCCAAGCTCCGCGAGCTCGGCGGTCGATTCGCCCGTTCCGCATTGTAGATCGAGGACGCGTTTCTTCTCGAGGTCGGCCAGCGCGTGGCGGACCTGTTGCGGTAGGCCGCGTTCGCCGGTCACCGCCGCTGCGCGTCGCCGGTGAATGTCGTCCCACGCCTGCCTGTTGTGCTCGGTCGGTTCCATCAGGCGAGCAGCGAATAACCGCCGTCGAGGATCAGCGTGTGTCCGCGCACCATCTCGGCGTCGGGCGAGCAGAGGTACGCGACCGCACCGGCGATGTCGTCGGGCTCGACCAGGCGGCCCGCAGGCGTGCGCGTCTTTCCCGCGCACAACATCTCTTCACGGTTCGGAAAGTGATCGAGCGCGTCCGTCTCGACCACCCCGGCGGAGACGGCGTTGACGCGGATACCACGCGGGGCGAGCTCGACGGCGAGGTAACGCACGACCGATTCGAGCGCGGCCTTGGACGTCCCCACGAGCACGTAGTTTTCGAGCACCCTTTGTGCGCCGAGTGAAGAGATCGCCACGATCGACGAGCCGCTTTCCATGCCGGGCGCGCACGCGCGCGCGAGCGACAGCAGGGCGCGCGCGTTTGCGTTCAGGGTCCAGTCCCAGTGCTTGTCCTCGGTCTCGAGCGCGGGCTTGATCACTCCGGTGGCGGCGTTGTGCACGACGGCGGCATAGGGCCCGTGCGACGCGAGCTCCGCGATCACTCTTTCCGACGCGACGTTGCCCCGCACCAACACCGGCTCCGCGCCCGCCTTTCGGACTTCCTTCGCGGCGGCCTCTGCGGCTTCGTCGTTCCGCATGTACCCGAGAGCGACGCGTGCCGCGCCTTCGGACGCAAGCCGGAGCGCGATCGCCTTCCCGATCCCGCGGGTCCCGCCCGTCACGACGACGGAGCCGCCTTTGACAAGACTCATTTCTGACCGGGGAGCGGTTCGTGCGCCGGCGCAGTGCTCGGGATCTCCTCCCACCCGGGCCTCGACCTGGGCTCGCGGGGGCCCTCCTCGGCTTTGGAGGAGGCGAACGCGAGCCGCTCGAGGAGCTCGATCTTCTCCCGCGCGTACTTCTTCACCGGGTGCCCGTCGGAAAGGTGGAGCACGAGCTCTTCGACGCGCGCCCGGAGCTGGGGGGCGAAGTGTGGGGTCGCCGGTCCGACGAGTGCGTCGATGTCCTCTTTGGTCGGCTTCCGCATAGGAGCAAGCCTAACTGCGTCGTTAGAGTCACGTCTCAGATCCCGGTGGCATTGCGCGCTGAGAGGACGTCATAGCGGAGATCCAGGAGACTGCGTCCGCGCCACTCGGCGAACTCAGCGAAGCGGTGTTCGCGGGCGAAGCGCGTAGCTACTGGTCGCGAGCCCTGGGACGCTTTCTGCGGCACCGTGTCGCCGTCGCGAGTCTGATCCTGCTCATCTTGATCTTCGCCGCCGGGCTGCTCGCTTCCAGGCTCGCCCCGTACGGGTACCAGGAGGCGAATCTGCACGGCCTCAACGCGAGCCCCAGCTGGTCGCACCCGTTCGGTACGGATCAACTCGGCCGTGACTACCTGAGCCGCAGCCTCTATGGGATCGGCACGTCGGCGCAGATCGCGCTGCTCGTGGGCTTCGTAGGGTCGCTGATCGGGACGCTGGTGGGCGCCCTGGCCGGCTATTACGGCGGGTTCGTCGACAACGCGCTGATGCGCTTCACGGACCTGCTCCTGACGCTTCCCGTCCTTGCGGTGGTGCTCGTCGCCGCCGCCTTCTTGCACGCGGACACGCCGCAGAAGGCCGCGATCGTGCTCGCCTGCCTGCTCTGGACGTCCGTGGCGCGGGTCCTGCGAGCCTCGGCGCTTGCGCTCCGGGAGAAGGAGTTCGTCGCTGCGGCGCGGGCCTGCGGAGCGAGCGATCTGCGCATCATCATGCGCCACGTGCTTCCCAACGCAGTCGCGCCGCTCGCGGCCGCTGCGTCACTGATGATCGCGACCGCCGTCGTGCTCGAGGTGACGATCGCCTACCTGGGCTTCGGTTTTTCGAACCTGGCGGGGGGACCGCGGCCGAAGGCGAGTATCGGGGACGTTCTCAGGCAGGCGCAGTCGGAGGGGTTCTACCACTGGTGGGGCATCACGTTCCCGGGCCTACCGATCGTCCTCATCGTCGTGGCGATCAGCTTCCTCGCTGACGGTCTGCGTGACAGTCTCGATCCCGCTTCCGGTTCGGGTCGGCGCTTCTCGGCAAGAGCGGTTCGGCCTCGACGTCGGCGGTTGACGCCGGCGCTGCAGAGGCTGGCGCCATCGATACGGACGCCCGAGAGCTTGACGCCAGGACGCGCTCGGCAAGTCGTTGCCCGGCGGCGGCCCCTGATGCTTTCGCGCGAGCGCGCTCGCCGCGCCGGACCCTACGCTGGTTCTCGTCGAGGCACTGGACTGAAGTTCGGGCTGGAGGCGCTTGTCATCGCAGTGCTGATCGGAGCCGTGGCCGGCGCCATCTACCACTTCACCGTCCACCATGCGCGCAGCCCGTGGGCGACGGCGGGATCCGACGTCCAGGCGATCTCGCGAGCGCCAGGTGCGCAGACCGAGGTTGCGGTGGCCGTCGCCCCCGACGACCCGCGAAGATTCTTCGCGGCATCGAACGACTCTGTCCTGCCGCAGATTCGGTTGTACGACTCGCGTGATGGCGGACGAACGTGGACGTCCCGGCTCGGGCCAGGGCTGACGGCCTCCACCTGCGCCTGGGGTGACCCGGCGGTGGCGCTCGGTTCGGGCGGCCGTCAGTACGTCGCGTTCATCGAGAAGTCGATCTGCGGAAAGGGGATCGGCCTCACGCCGTACCTCGTCGTCGCGTCCCGACCGGGTCCGAACGCGGCGTGGATCGTCCGTCGCGTAGCCCCGCCCGCGATTCAATACGGTTTCGACGACAAGCCTGCAATCACGGTCGACCGTGCCGGCCGCGTCTACGTCGCCTGGTCGAGATCGTTGAGCCAAACGTACGAGACGACGGTGTTGAGCTCGAGCGCGGACGGCGGGCGAACGTGGTCGCCGCCGCACGTTGTCGACCGCGGGCTCTCGTATCCGCAATGGGTCAGCGCAGCGGCCGGCGGTGCCGCCGGGACGGTGTATCTCGCGGGCGTGGACGCGCGATTCGGAGTCTGGCTTGCACGCTCCACCGATGGGGGACGCAACTTCACCGTCAGACAGGCGGCGCCCTTGGCGCTGAACAACGCCGCGAACTGCGTGCGCAACGGAAAGTACGTCTTCGCCCAACAGGCGATCAGCTGCCTCGGCACCAATCCGACCGTGACGGTCGAACGCGGCCGAACCTACGTCACGTACGCCTCGCTTGCACCGAACAAGACGTGGGACGTCGGCGTCGCGGTGTTCGACACCAAGCTTCGGCCGCTGTGGCGCGGGCGGATCGGCCCCGCTGAAAAGAAGCCCGCGGACCAGTTCTGGCCTACCTCGGCCGTCGACGCGCAGACTGGCGAGCTCTGGGCGTGTTTCTACGACACGACTGGCGACTCGGAGCGGAAGCAGGCGTGGTTTCTGTGTTCGCGCTCCCGGGACGGCAGGCACTGGGCGGTGCCGGTCCGCGTCACGCGTCAGTCGGAGAATGCATTCGTGCTCTGGGCGGATGCGATCCGGGCCGGTTTCGGAGACGACATCGCCTACGGCGGCTACCCCGGGCTCGCGGCCGCAGCCGGCGTCGCTCATCCGATGTGGATCGATGCGCGCGACAGGAGCCACCTGGACCAGGAGATCTTCGGCGCACGCCTACCTTCCACCGCGCTCTCGGCCGCGGCTCCGCCGGGCTAGCAGTCGGAGCAGCTACTGCTGGAGAGGTGCGGCGACGTACACGCGTACTTCCAGCGGGCCGAACGAGTCCGTGAACGACCCGCCGCTGGCCGTGACTGTGTGCTGTCCGTCGAGGCTCCGGAGCACGCGGTCGCCGAGTGCCGGGACGTTGATCGATGCTCCAGCCGCGCTGCGGCTTGAATTCACTGCAATGACGTACACGGCGCCGTTGTGCTCGCGGGCGCCTGCCTTCACATAGCTGCCCAGGGAGACGCTCGCCGCGATCGAGGGCTCGACGAGCGCAGGGACGAGCCCCTGGATCTCGTGGTTCGTGCGCGCGATCTCTGCGCCCACGTCGGCGCTCCAGTTGTTCGGGAAGTAGCCGATGGCGTGTGCGCCACCGGCGATCGACAGCCACGTTTCCGCACGAACGGTCTCGGGAGTCGGGTCGAGCTGTTCGCCCATGCAGTCCATGCGGCGCGCCTCGATCCACTGGAAGGTCGGCCTGCCCCGGCCCAGCGCGACCAGGTCGAGCTGTGAGTCGAACACGTCGCCGAAGCTGTCGAAGCGGCACCAGTTCTGCAGCGGGTAGAGGTCGAACCCGAGCACGTCGGCGCTTGCGGCCAGGGCGGGATACATCCCCTTTCCCTGCGGGAGCGGGTTGGCTCGGCTGTAGAAATGGTTCGTCAGCGTGAGGAAGCGCGGGCCGGATCCTGGGATCTCGGGCACCAGGCGCAACGCGTCGGCAGTCGTCAGGTCTCCAGGAAGATGCGTGTCCCATTCGTCCGGCAGATGCGTTCCGACCGTGCCGGCGCGATCGGCCGCGGGTGCCTGCGCGTCGGCGAGGACGAAGGCTTGGCCGGAGACCCACGCGGCGAGGTCGGCGGCGATACCGCAGCCGTTGCCCATGAAGAGGTCGATGCCGACGGCGAGACTTCCGGCAACCGCGTCGGGGCACTGCGCCCAGACCAGCTTCGGGAATGAGGGCTGGCCGTTGAGCAAGATGGCGCCGCCAGAAGTAGTCATCTGTACCGGGCCGGAGAGAGCGGGCGTGGTGAGCACGTACTCCTCGACTCGTCCCGGGCTGCCGCTATTCACGGCGGTGACGGCAACCTTGTACGAGCTCGAGAACGTCAGCCCGGTGAGTGTCGCCTGGTGTTCGGTCGCACCGATGCTCGCTGCTGTCCAGAGAATCGGTGCGTCAAGTCCGTACGCGATGCGCGACGTCGCCGGCACGTTCGTGCGCCAGGCGATGGTTGCGGAGAACGGGGTGAGGGAGATCGTGTGCACGTTCTCGATCTCCGGCGGCGGGCCGGCGGGCTGGGCAGGCGTCGTCGTGGTCGCGGTCGTGTCCGTCGGCGAACCGGCCGAGGGCTGGAAGGTCACGCTCGGCAGGGCAAGGAACCTCAGGTCGCTGACGTACGGCGAGTTGAAGGTGACGTCCGCGGCGCCGGCCGCGGCCGAGCGCGAGCCGTACGTCGCGCTTCCAGCGGGTCCGGAGACGGGCCGGAGACCAGGGCGTGAACGGCCGCCGGTGTCGAGGCCTACGGGGACGACGGGCCGCCCGCTCGGCGGCGCGAAGGTGAACGGCGCCTGAGCAGCGTTGAGGTTGGCTGACGCGGCCGGGACCGAGGCGGAATCGGAGCCGGGCAGAGCAATCTTGAAGCCGATCGTCGAACCGGCAACGACGGCAAGCAGGAGCCAACAGATGGTGCGCAGGGGCACCTTCTAGAAGTCGGCTTTCTAGGGCCCGGCCTCTCCCTCGAACGAGGGATATGAGCCGGTAGCGTGCGGCCTCCGTGCGCCGCCCGACCGCCGATCTGATGCTGCTGGGGACGGTCGGCCTCTGGGCGCTCAACTTCACCGTCTCGAAGTACATCCTCGACCACGGGTTCCACCCGCTCGCCTACTCGTCGATCCGTTACGCGTGCGCGGCCATCATCTTCGCCGGCATCACCCTCGCCTGGGAGGGCTCGCTGCGGATCTCGCGGCGCGACCTGCCGATCATCGGCTTCTGCACCGCCGTGCTGTTCGCGAACCAACTGAGCTTCGTCTACGCGCTTCGCTTCACGACAGCAACGACTGTGGCGCTCATCTTCGGGACGTTGCCGATCTTTACCGCCCTCTTCGCCCGTGGGAGCGGCGTCGAGCACCTGCCGGTCCGCTTCTGGATCGCCGCGGGCCTGTCCTTCGCCGGGGTCGCGCTGGTCGCGCTCGGATCGGGCGGGAAGCTTTCCTCCAACCTGAAGGGCGACGTCCTCGCCCTGAGCGGCTCCGCGACCTGGGCAGCCTATTCCGTCGCGATCGGGCCGCTCATGCGCCGGTACTCGCCGTTCAGGTTGAGCGCCGTCTTCTTGCTCGCGGTCACCGTTGCGCTGCTCGCGGCGGGATCGCGGCAGGTTGCCGACCAGAGCTTCCATTTCAGCGTACTCGTCTGGATCGGCTTCGCGTTCGCCGTGCTCGGGCCGCTCGTGATCACGAACCTGCTCTGGTTCACAGCGATCGACCGCGTCGGTCCTTCGCGCGCGTCGCTGTTCGCCAACCTGCAGCCGTTTCTTGCCGCCCTGGTCGCGCTCGCGCTGCTGTCGGAGCCGATCACGACGGTGCAGATCGTGGGTGGGATCGCGATCGCAGGCGGGATCGTCCTGGCGTCGGGGCGGCGGCCGGTCACCCTCCCGGCTGCCGAGTAAGCTAAGGGCCGTGGGCCAGAACGCGGACTTCATGCCCATCGACGGGTGGGACCACCTCGAGCTCTACGTCGGCAACGCGAAACAGGCGGCGTTCTACTACGAGAACGCGTTCGGCTTCACCACGACGGCGTATGCCGGGCCGGAGACGGGCGTGCGCGACCGCGCGTCCTACGTGCTCGAGCAGGGCGACATCCGCCTCGTGCTGACGAGCGGTCTGCGCGGCGACGGCGAGATCGGCCGCTTCGCCTGCGCGCACGGGGACGGTGTCAAGGACACGGCGCTAACCGTCCCGGATGGGGGTGAGGCATACCGGCAGGCAGTGCAACGCGGTGCTCGCGGGGTGGTCGATCCGCACTGGGTCGAAGACGACTTCGGCCGCGTCGAGCTGGCGACGATCGCGACCTACGGGGAGAACGTCCACACGTTCGTCAACCGCAAGGACTACACAGGTCCGTTCCTCCCCGGCTTCCAGGAGGTCGCGCGGACGAACGGCCTCCCGTCGACCGGCGTCGGCCTGAGGGCAATCGACCACGTCGTCGGCAACGTGGAGCTCGGGCGCATGGATTACTGGGTCGAGTTCTACGAGCGCACGATGGGCTTCACGAACATCATCCATTTCGCCGACGAGCAGATCCACACCGAGTACTCGGCGCTGATGTCCAAGGTCATGGCCGACGGGCAGGGAAAGATCAAGTTCCCGATCAACGAGCCGGCCGAGGGCAAGCGGAAGAGCCAGATCGAGGAATATCTCGAGTACTTCGGCGGCCCAGGCGTCCAGCATGTCGCGCTGCAGTCGGAGGACATCGTTCGCACCGTCGAGATGCTGCAGGACCAGGGAATCGTCTTCCTCGCGACGCCCGACGCCTATTACGAAGACGTCGCCGATCGCGTCGGCGAGATCGGCGAGGACTGGGACGACCTGCGGCGGCTGCGGATCCTCGCCGACCGCGACGAGGACGGCTACCTCCTCCAGATCTTCACCAAGACGGCTCAGGATCGCCCGACGCTCTTCTTCGAGGTGATCGAGCGCCACGGCGCGCGCGGCTTCGGCGAGGGGAATTTCAAGGCCCTGTTCGAGGCGATCGAGCGTGAGCAGGCCCTCCGGGGCAATCTCTGAGTGGCTCTGAGCGCCACCTAGGTTCCTCATGCAGACCGCAAGGCTTCGCGCTTTGCAGCATCTACTCCACGGACGCTAAATCTCCCGCAAAAGAGGTGGAAAACAGATGCGACGATTGGTAATTCCGTTCGTCCTGCTCGTCGGGGTTCTGACGCTGGCTGCGTCGGGCCTCGCTGATCCGGGCGACAAGGGCAAGGGCAAGGCACAGGGGAAGAACAAGTTCAGCTTCGCGCTCACGACGACCGACCGTCGCTGCGACGGGACCGAGCCGTGGGCGAACCTGACGGAGACGCGGACGTACCAGTTGCACAAGAACAGCGACGGCACGTTCCGGCTCCGCCGGGTCGACAAGGGGACGTTCACGACCGTTGCCGGTACGAGCCCGGGCAACTGCGCCGCGAACAAGAGCAAGCACGGCCTGCTCATTCGCGCCGACGTGACGGGTCGCTTCGGCGGCTACCTCGAGGGCACGATTACGGGTGGCTCGTTCAAGAAGGACGCGATATGCGCCGCTCCGTGCTTCACGGACAACTTCATCACGGCGTTCTTCGGCCCCGGCGCGGTGTTCTCGTGCGAGGCGGCGAGCAGCGCGGACTGCAAGTTCAACTACAACTACACGGCACCGAGCCGCGCAGCGAATCGGCCAAAGCTGCTCGTGCGGCAGTGGCAGGACCGGGGCAAGGGTGCTGGGACGATGCTCGTCGAACACTTCAAGGGCGACATCGCCAGCTCGTAGCTTCTCGGGGGATACGAGGAGTCGCGAAGAGCCCGCCTTACCGGCGGGCTCTTCTGTTTCACTAGCCGGGTGGATCCTCAGCGACGGACAGCGCTTGTCTCGGTGGTCGCCGCCATCCTGCTCATCACGCTCAAGCTCGGCGCGGGGCTCGCCTCGCACAGTCTGGGCCTCATCTCGGAGGCATTGCACTCAGGCACCGACCTCGTGGCGGCGCTGCTGACGCTCTTCGCGGTTGGTGTCGCGGTCAGGCCCGCGGACGTTGCGCACCAGTACGGCCACGGGAAGGCCGAGCATCTCTCCGCT
>DASWGR010000070.1:0-8750 GCA_036393535.1 Gaiellaceae bacterium
CGGTGTTGCCCGCCGAGACGACGGCGTCGGCCCTCCCCTCACCCACCGCCCGGCAGGCGACGACGAGCGAGCTGTTCGGTTTGGTCCGGACCGCGTCCGTCGGCTTCTCGTCCATCGCGATCACGTCGGGCGCCTCGATCAGCTCGAGCCCCTGAGTGTCGAGGCCCGCCCGACCGACGATGACGGGTTGGACGGTGTCGGACGCCGCGTCGAGAGCACCCGCGACGATCTCTTCGGGCCCGCGGTCGCCCCCCATGGCGTCGACCGCCACGCGGATCATGGGCTTAAGGCGCGGGGGTGCGGAGCGGCTCGACGTCTCGGCCGCGATAGGTGTGGCACGTCGGGCAGACCCGGTGCGGGCGCTTCGGCCGGCCGCACTGCGGGCACACGTTCAACCGCGGCGACTCGATCTTGTGCTGCGCGCGGCGCTTGTCGCGGCGGGCCTTGGAGGTTTTTTTCTTGGGGACGGCCATCGGAACGCCGGAGTGTAGCTGGGCCCTGAGACTTTCGGCCACTGTCTTTGGGTCAGACCCCAAGACATTGCCCGTTCCGGACGAGGCTAAAGCTGCTCGCGCAGGGACTCGAGCGCCGCCCAGCGGGAGTCCGAGTGCTCTTCCTCGTGCTCGTGCGGCTCCTCGTTCAGGTTCTTTCCGCACATCGGGCAGAGGCCCGCGCAATCGACGCGGCACAGGATTTTCTCCGGCAGCGCGAGCGCGACGGCGTCGCGCGACCAGGCTGTCAGATCGAGGTTGTCGTCCGACAGATAGGGGGTGCGCAGCTCGTCCAGGCCGTCGGGATTGTTCGCCTGGTATTCACGCGCCGCGATCGGCACCTCCAGGACCGCATCGCCCAGACAGCGGTAGCAGGGCCCGTGCAGCCGCGCGCCGAAGCCGAGCTCGAACACTGTGCCTGTGCTCGCCTTCGTGATCGCCAGCTCCGCGGGAACCTTGTCGGGCACGGGGAGATACCGCTCGCCACCGAGCTCGAACGGTTCCAGCTCGAGCTCGATCTCGTCGCGATACTCCTCGCCCGAACGAAGCTTGATGTGGCGCAGATTGAGGCTCCTCATAGAGCCCAGGGTAGCGCGAGCTACGCAGCAGCTTTGAGCGGCTCGGACACCCCGCCGGACGCCCGCTGCTTCGGTGCGCGCGCGGTCACGATCAGCACGACCGCGACGACGATCGCCGCGCCGGCCGCGACTGTCGACCAGCCGATCGCTTCGTTCAGGAACACGGTTCCGAGCGCCACGGCGATGACCGGATTGACGAATGCATAGGTCGAGACGACCGAGACCCGAACGTTCTTCAACAGCCAGGCGTACGCGGAGAATGCAATCAGCGAGCCGACCAGCACGAGATAGACGAAAGCGATCACCGGCTTCGTCGAGAACGTGTCCGCGTGGATCGCCCGAGTCTCTCCTTTCGCCAGCCCGGCGACGGCGAGGAAGGCGCTCGCGGCCAGCATCTGCATCGAGGCCGACAGCAGGGGGCTCGCAGGCAGGGCCGCCCCGCGCGCGTACAACGAGCCGCCCGCCCAGGCGGCGGTGGTGACGACGAGAGCGAGCATCGGGATGACGGGACCGCCGCCCCCCGGTCGCACGAGCAGCGCGACGCCGGCGAAGCCAACGACCAGGCCCGCGATCGCGGGGGCCGACAGCCGCCGTCCGAAGAACGCGCGATCCATCACCGCGAACCAGAGCGGGATGATCGCCACGATCAGCGCAGCCAGACCGGAATCGAGCCGCGTCTCCACCCACGCGACTCCTCCGTTTCCGACGCAGAGCAACGCAGCGCCTACGATGGCCGCGGCCATCCACTCACGGAGCGTCGGACGTGCGCGACCGCGCGAGGCGAACGCGTAGAGCGCCGTTCCCGCGATCAGGAACCGCACGGAGGACATCAGCAACGGGGGCATCGTCCGGTCCGTGACCCGGATCGCGAGGTAGGTCGAGCCCCAGACGAGATAGATGGTGGCCAACGCGGCCGCCACCGCAGCCGGGGAGCGGCGCGCGAATGCTGCGGTCACAAGGCCCTAGATTGAACGGCGGTCTTTGGGATTCCGGGAATCCACGCCGAACAACACGGCGAGCGGGCCGATCGCGACCAGAAATACCAGGACGAAGATCCCTGTCATACCTCCATGATCGGCACCGGAGTGCCATTAGGACAAATCCAGTTATAGTGGACTTTGATTATGGGAGCTGATGGCTGGCTAGGCGTTGAACTGCGGCACTTCCTGGCTCTGGAAGCGGTCGCGCGGGAAGGTTCCTTCGGCAAGGCGGCAACCGCCCTTGGCTATACCCAGTCCGCGGTCAGCCAGCAGATCGCCACGCTCGAGCGGATCGTCGGCCACCGGCTGATCGACCGGCCGGGCGGCCCCAAGCCCGTGTCCCTGACCGAGGCAGGCCGTCTGCTTCTCACCCATGCGGGCGCGATCGCAGCGCGCGTGGCCGCTGCCCAGGCCGACCTCACCGCCCTCGCCGAGGGCCAATCGGGAACCCTCCGCGTCGGCGTCTTCCAGAGCGTCGGGCAGCGGATCCTCCCCGAGGTGATGCGCCGGTTCTTCGCAGCCTGGCCGCAGGTGAACGTCATGCTCACCGAATCCAACGACGACCTCGAGCTGCTCGGCCTCGTCGAGCGCGGCGAGCTCGATCTGACGTTTGCCGATCTGCCGCTCACCGACGGCCCGTTCGAGTCAGTGGAGCTGTTGCGCGATCCGTACGTGCTCGTCGTACAGGCCGGCTCCCCGCTCGCCCAACGCGACGTGGCGCCCACGTGGCGGGACCTGGCCGAGCTCGATCTGATCGGGCACAAGTACTGCAGGTCGCTTGCCCAACTGGAGAACGATGCCCGGAGCCCTCTGCGCTTCGTGTTCCGTTCCGATCACAACCAGACGGTGCAGGCGCTCGTCGCATCCGGGGTCGGCAGCGCGCTCGTTCCACGCCTGACGATGGATCCGGAAGACGAGACCACGGAGCTGATCGAGCTGCCCAAGGTGCAGCCGCGGCTGATCTCCTTCGCGTGGCACCGCGACCGTTACCGGACCCCCGCGGCGCGCGCGTTCGTCGAGACCGCCCAAGCGGTCTGCGCCGAGATAGAGCTCGAGCCCTTGTTTGCCTAGTTGAACGGCTGAGAGTCGTCCGAAGAGCTGGCCGCCACGCCGGCGACGACGCTCTCCTGTGAGCGCTCGTGCAATCGTTCGCGTCCGCGCTTGACTGCGCTCAAGAATTTTTCGAGGTTGACCTCGAGCGTCGACAGGATCGAGTCGGCCCAGTCCTCCATCTCGAGCCTGGTCTCCCTCGCCTGCCTGCGCGCTTCGTCGACGATGTCCTGCGCCTGCCGCTCTGCGATCTTGACGATCTCCGTCTGCGACGCCTCACGCACCGCCTGCTCGCGCGCCTCGCCCAGGAGCCGGTCGGTCTCGCGCTTGGCCTCGGCCAACATCTCCTGTCGCTCCTTCACGATCCAGCGGGCCTGCTTGATCTCTTCGGGGATCGTGGCGCGCATCTGGTCGAGAATGTCGTAGATCTCCTCGCGGTCGATCCGGACCTGATCGGTCAGGGGAACGGCCTTCGCGTTGTGAACGAGGTCGTCGAGTTTGTCGATGAGTACGAGAACGTCCATGGGCTCCTATTCTTGCGGATTCTCTGGGGTACCGGGGCGACCATCCGGGAAAAGCTCCTGGAAACGGCGGGCAACGGCTTCGGGCACAAGCTCGTCCACTTTCCCGCCGAAGGCCGCGATCTCCTTCACGCCGCTCGAGGAGACAAAGCTCACGGCCGGGCTGGCCATCACGTAGACGGTCTCGACGTCGGGCGCCAGGGTGCGGTTCAGCTGGTTCATCTGGAACTCCCATTCGAAGTCCGAGATGACTCTGAGGCCTTTGACGATCACCTTGGCGTTCCATTTGCGCGCGAAGTCGACGACGAGCTCCGAGAAGACGTCCACCTCGACGTTCGGCAGGTCGCTGAGAGCGTCGTGCAGGAACGCGACTCGTTCGTCGAGCGCGAACATCGGCGTCTTGTGGGTTGGATTCCCCACCACCCCGACGACGACGCGGTCGAAGATTCCGGCGGCCCGTCCGATCACGTCGATGTGGCCGTTCGTGACGGGATCGTACGAGCCCGGTGCGATCGCGGTGATCACGGGTGCTCGAACACCGTCACCCGTGTGGAGCCGTACTTGCGCGACGTTCGCACGACGAGATCGGGAAGCTCCGGCTTGACCTTCGCCGCCGTCTCGAAGACGAGCAGCCCGTCCTCGGCGAGCACGCCGGGCAGGTAACGAAACAGGGAGTGATAGTCGGTCATCGTGTACGGGGGGTCCGCGAGCACGAGATCGTACTTTCTGCGCGCCCCCGCTTCCTGTGCCAACCCGGTGACGGCGTCAAGGCGCACGACCCGAGCGCCGGTGAGGCCGAGCTTGTCGAGGTTGCGCTCGATTGCGCGCACGGCCTCGGCGTCGGACTCGACGAACACGGCCGCCTCGGCCCCGCGCGAAAGCGCCTCCAGTCCCATCGCCCCCGACCCCGCATAGAGGTCGAGCACCCGCGCGCCCTCAACCCAGGGCGCGACGATGTTGAAGACGTTCTCGCGTACGCGGTCCGAGGTCGGGCGCGTGTCGAGCCCTTTTGGCGCCTGGATGGTGTGACCTCTGCGCGAGCCGGCGATGATCCTCACGCCGACTTGGCAAGAATTCGCTCGGCATCGGCGACGAGCTCTTCCACAATCTCGGCGGCCGGCTGGACGCGTGTGACGAGGCCGACACCCTGCCCCGCCCAGTTCGGGAGCGCCTCGATGTCGCCGGTCATGCTCGCCTGTGGAGTGGCCGACGCGTAGCGCTTGATGGGAGACCCATCGCCACGAGCGGCGACCTCGTCTTCTTCGCCCGGCCGCTCGCCGGCTGGAGGTCGCCCGGCTTCCTCCCAGGCCTCGACTGTGCTGTTTCGCAACACCCGGTGCGGAGCATCTGGCCAGCCTCCGTCGAAGAGGGAGGTGGCGTAGTACGTGTCCTCTTCACTAGCTTCGAGCACCCGTTGCCGGTACTCATCGTGGATCGGAGACTCGCGCGCGCCGAGAAAGCGCGTCCCAACCCAGGCGCCGGCGGCACCGAGCGCGAGCACCGCAGCGAGGCCACGACCGTCGGCTATCCCACCCGCGGCGACGACCGGAACGGGATCGACAGCGTCGACCACGCGCGGAACGAGCGCCAGGGTCGTGACCGTCCCGCGCACATGCCCGCCTGCCTCCCACCCCTGGGCGACGACGACGTCCGCTCCTGCAGCGGCCGCGCGAGCGGCTTCGTCCACACTGCCGACACTGATGAAGACGACCGCGCCGGCGTCATGCGCTTCCGGCACCAGCTCGGACGCATCGCCCCAGAAGAGTGAAATGGCCGGAGCGCCGGCGTCCAGTGCAGTGGCCAGCCTCTCACGCTGGTCCCATTCAAGAATCAGGTTGATCCCGAACGGCCGATCGGTCAGTGCCGTGATCTCGCCCACGGTATTTCTGATCTGGTCAGGCGTGCTGTAGCTCAGCGGCATGAGGCCCAGGCCTCCGGCATTGGAGACGGCTGCGGCCAGCGCAGGCGTGACCGCTCCACCCATCGGCGCCAGAACGATCGGCGCTTCGATACCGAGGAGTTCGGTCAAGGCCGTGCGCACGACCTCATTCTCCCACCGCGGCCGTCGGGCAGGGCAGCGTCACGCCGCCCTGCCCGTCTCATTGCTACGAGGTGAGCGGCTCGCCGGTCTCGAGCAGCGTCTTCATGCCGCTGAGGATGTACATCCAGCCTCCGGCGACGTTCTCAGCCGTCTTCGGTGCGCGCTCGAGCTGGTCGTGCACGACCGTCAGTTTCGAGACGCCACCGTCCTGAGGCTCGATCTCCCAGCTCACGCGACTCGGCTCCTCAGCCGCCGTCTCTTCGTCGTAGAGGGCCCGCCAGGTGTAGCTGAGCCGCCGCGGCGGATCGGAGTCGAGAACCTCGCCGTCGACCCACAGCTTCTCTCGATCCGGGGACCAACTTCGATACGCCGTACCCGCCTCGAAGGTCGAGTCGACGAGGCTGCCGTAGAAATAGCGGCTCGTGAACTCCGGCTTCGTGATCGCCTCCCAGATCTGCTCCGGGCTCGCCTTGATGAATACCGCGTAGACCTGCACGTTCGTCTGGATCATCGTGCTCATGCAGTCTCCTCCAGTTTGTGTTTGAGGTCCGCGAGCGCCGAAACCCGGCGCTCGGTGTACTTGTCGATCCACCGGTCGTGGATCAGGCGAATCGGCACCGGGTTCAGGTAATGCAGCTTCTCTCGACCCGATCGCCTCGTCACGACGAGCCCCGCGTCCTCCAGCACTCGTAGGTGCTTCATGACGCCGAACCGCGTCATCTCCAGATCTGACTCGAGCTCTGTGAGCGAGCGGCCGTCACGCTCGTAGAGCCGGTCGAGGAGGAGGCGACGGGTCGGATCGGCGAGTGCCTTGAAGACAGGGTCGTCGGGCATGTTCGGAGAGCATAGGTGACCAAATGGTCACATGTCAAGGAACGAGCTCGTGGAGAGCGTCGAGGTAGGTGCCGTACCCCGAGGGGCTCGCCCACTCGTGTGCGCTCTCGACGGACGTGCCCTCCGGCCACTCGTTGAAGGTCAACACGAGCTGCCAGTGCGCGTTCGATGCGACCATCGCAGTGACGTCGGCGCGCCAGCGCGCGAGATCGCGCGCCAGCCGTGGTCCACCCTCGCTCCACTCGTCGAACCCGGGGGCGATCATGAATGCATCGGGGGCGAGGTCGTACTCGGGCAGAGCTGCGGAGTACTGGTGCCAAGCGTCCGGCTGCGCGGGACAGGAACGGAAACCGTCAAAGGCCTTCAGGACGACATAAGCACCGACAGTGTTCGCCTTGCGCCATCGAGTCGCCGTCGCGTCGCAGCTGTCCTCGGAGTTGCCGTAGACGTACACGACGAAGCGGCCGTCGACCTTGAGATAGGCAGGCTGCCTCGCATACTTGTCGCGGATGTATTCCAGGTCGGAGCGGATCGTCTCCACGCTCGGGTTCGCGTAGCCCTCGCGCTCGTAGTAGATCGCCCAGCGAAACGGCGTCGTGCGCGCGGCGGCCAGATAGCGGGCGAAGCGGTCGTCTGTCGGCGGGTAGCCGTCTCGCCCCCACCACGAATAGATGCCGGCGTTGAGGTGGGCGTAGATCATCGAGTCGATGTGCTTGCGCACGATGCGCGCGTCGTCTGCGCTGTAGAGATCGAGTGACGGACGGAAGTGGGTGTAGGGGATGACCGGATAACGGAACCACGCCTCCGGATACCAGGCGTAGTAGAAGGCGGCGCGAATTGGAAACCCTGGCTGCGAGGTATCGGCCGCCGGTCCCTGGAAGCCGGCGATCCGGCCGGGGCGGACGAACTTGAAGCGAACGCGGACATCGGTGTCGGTGAGCGTGTCGTGTGCGCTGCCGGCGAAGACAAATCCACGCCGCAGCGCCTTGGCCGCTCGAGGTGAGAACGTGAGCTCGTACTCAGGCCGGTCGGATTGACTCGTGTCGGTCACCTCGTAGACCTTGTTCGCCAGAACATGTCGCGCACGCTCGAGCGTCCAGGAACGATCTGGAGGCGCCGTCGCAAAGACACCGGCTAGTAAGAGGACGAGGGCCGCCTTCACGCCCCGAACCTTAGGCGCGAATCAGACGGTCATCACGAAGCACGCGTCGTGCGAGGAAGACGACACCTGCACGCGGCGGACCAAGCGTCCCTGCCGGTCGAGCACGCAGAAGGTCCCGCGGTCGAGCGACGGCGTCACGATCCAGCCGAAGGCTTCCTGGACGTTGTACGAGCCTGCCGGCACCTTCGTCGTACGCACGACAGTGCCGTCCTTCAGAGACAGCACGCGCAGCGTCCCATCCTCACCGCTCGTCACGTACGCGTGCGAGCCGAAGAACGTCACGTGCTGGGGCGGCGCGTCCGCCGGCAGCCGGCGTAGAACCTCGCCCGTGCGCCTGTCGTAGACCGCGAGCGCACCGCGGTCGCCCGAGCTGACCCAGACGTGACGGCCGCCGGGTGCGATGCCGACGTCGTGCGCGAGGAACGGCGGCCGAAAGCGCCGCAAGAGGCGCGGCGCCAACGGGCGGGAGACGTCCACGACAGCGACCTCCTCGGCCTTCGAGCCGAGTGAAACCCAAAGGATCTTGTAGCTCGGGTCGATCGAGACGTGCCGCGCGGGCCCGCCCACGCCGATGCGGGCAACCGCCCGGCCGCTGAGAACGTCGACCGTGACCACTTCGTGACTGCCCGAGTCGGTGACGAATGCGTGCCTGGCGTTCGCGCCCGCAGCGGTGTAACGCGGCTCGTCGAAGTGCCCGACCACACGCCGGACTCGCAGGCTCGGCCCGTCGATGAGCGAGACGACGCTCTGCGCGGTGTGACAGACGACAGCGACCTTTCCCCAGACGCTCTCGATGCTCCGCGGCCCGGCAACGGTCTGGATGGAGCGCAGGATCCTGCCGGTGGAGAGCTCGACGACCGCGACGCGCGACTGCGTGTCCGCGGTGACGAGTGCGACCGGCGTCCCACCGGCGAGCGCGCCGGAAGCGAAACGCAGGGCGACGGGCAACGTCACCGCGCCGACGAGGAACTCGCGGCGGTTCATGTTCGAGGTACGGGCTCAGGCGGCCGAGAGGTCCCGGCCGGCGAACGCCCGCTCGACCTCGTCCGAGAGCGGGCCCTCGGCGTCGACGAGGTCGTCGGCGACTGCGCGT
>DASWGR010000071.1:0-7035 GCA_036393535.1 Gaiellaceae bacterium
ATCCGGGCTATACTCCGGAACCTTTTGTCACTTCAGCAACCTGATTTTGGCGTCCTGCGGAAGGCACAGAAAGGCGACGAGCGAGCTTTCTCGCTCATCGTCCGTGCCTATCAGGTGCCTGTCTTCAACTACGTCCTTCGACTCGTCGGCGACCGGTCGCTGGCGGAGGACCTGACTCAGGAAGTCTTCCTGCGGGTCTTCCAGGGCCTGCCGCGTTTCTCGCTTCGCTCGAAATTCACGACGTGGCTCTTCCAGGTGACGAAGAACCGCGTGCTCGACGAGCTGCGTGCGAACGAGCGCCGGCCGCGAGCGGTCGTCGCGCTGGAAGACGTTCCGGCGCTCGAAGTCGTGGACGCGCCGATGGAGCGGCTCGAGGCGATCGACGCCGTCTGGCGTGCCGTCGAGGGACTGAACGTCGATCTGAAGATGGCACTCCTCCTCCGCGACATCGTCGGGCTCTCCTACACCGAGATCGCCGACTCGCTGGAGATCACGCTCGCCACCGTCAAGTGGCGGATCTACAAGGCACGCGAGGACGTCCAGCTCTCGATGGCCCGTGAGGGCATCACCTTCGGCGACGAAAAACAGCCCGCCGCCGAGCGCGCAGTCTCTTAAATTAACTACCCGAGTGAGCCCGTAGCCAGGCGCTGAGATTGCGCGCCTCGGCCGCCGGCGTCGCGCCGCGCACCGGCGCCTCAATCTGGACGGGCTGTCGCCTCGTCGAGGAACTGCCGCCGCCGAGGCTGAACAGGCCGAGGATCACCGCGACGATCGCAACGACCGCCGCGCCTGCGATCCAGAGCCACGCCCTGCTCCCAGGGACGCTCTGGTAGATACGAGAGTGCAGCGGCTCCGTGACGGCTGTGGCGATCAACGGCTCGGTCGGTAGTTGAGACGCAGCCGCGAGCTCGTGCGCGAAATCGGCTGCGGAGGCCGGCCTGAACCGCGGCTCGCGCGCGAGTGCGTGCATGACCGCTGCTTCGACGGGCTCGGGAACGGACGGCTCGAGATCGCGCAGCGGTGTGATCACGCCGCCCGCTTGCTGCGCGGCCAGCTCCGCGAGCGATTCGAATTCGTACGGTGCGCGACCCGTCAGGAGCTCGTAGACCACGGCACCGAGTGAGTAGATGTCCGTCGCGGCGGTCACTTCTTCGCCGGCGGCCTGCTCGGGCGACAGATAGGCCGCGGTGCCGAGCACCGTTCCGTGTTGCGTCAGCCGTGTCAGCTCGGCGGCGCGCGCGATTCCGAAGTCCGCGATCTTCAGCACGTCGTCTTCACGAACGAGGAGATTCGCCGGCTTCACGTCTCGATGCACGAGGCCGGCGTTGTGTGCGTGCTGCAGCCCGGCACACGCCTGGAGCGCGAGCGGCACAGCTTCCGCCGGCGACAGCTTTCCACGCTGCGCGACCGTTTCGCCGGGGACGTACTCCATGACGATGTACGGGCTTCCGTCCGTCTCGCCCGCGTCGTACACCTGGACGACATTCGGATGCGAGAGCCTGCTCGCGAGCCTCGACTCCTGCAGGAACCGTGCACGGAAGTTGTCGTCGCCCGCCAGGTGGTCCGCGAGCACCTTGACCGCGACCCGACGGTGCAGCTCTTCGTCATGCGCCAGATAGACGACCGCCATGCCGCCATGGCCGAGCGTTCGCTCGATGCGATAGCGACCGCTCGCGAGCGTTCCGGTCAACCGTCCCTCTCGTGCTTCTTCTTGTCCTTGCCCTTGTGCTGGCCGCCGTCGTGCGGCTTCACAGCGGGGACGCAGCGGATGCGGGAAGCCAGGTCGCCGACGGTCGAGCCCAGCTGCTCCTGGAACGGCGCCGGTACACGGCCCGCATTGATCGCTGCGACGGTTTCCTGCTGCAGCTGCTGTGCGAGGGCCAGTGCTCGGCAGGAGTCACCGGCGGCCAGCGTCTGAGCGACCTCGTCGCTTCGGGAGGCCAGTGCTGCGGCAACCGGCGGGGGAAGCTTGGGCAGCGGGGCGGCTCGCTCCGCGGAGCCGATCCCGCAGCCGGCCAAGCTGAGCGCGGCTGCGAGGGCCGCGCCCAGCTCGGGACGTCTCGTTCGGGTCTGCCCGCGCTGCACTCGATTACTCGCCCCGTTCGAGCCGAGCCGCGAGAACTTGCGGGAGACCTCGCTCTCGCATCTCGGCCTGCGTGCGCTCGATCGCATACGGGACCCGGCGGAACTCAGCAAACCTCTCCTGGAGATCGAGCAGCATCCACGCGGCGCGGGGATCGCCGTCGCGCGGCTGCCCCACGGAGCCCGGGTTGAGCAGTCTCCGGCCGTCCAGCGTGACCTTCGAGCCGCCGGGCGCGGGGCCGCCGCCGACCCGGCCGTCGTCTGCCGTGATCGCCAGAGCGACATGACTGTGCCCGACCAGGATGAGCGGCGCAGCCGAGAGCTCGAGCGTCGCCAACGCCGCTTCTTCCGTCAGCACGTACTCCCAAACCGGGTCGCGCGCGCTGGCATGGAACAAGTCGACGCCGTCGACCTGGCCGAAGGGCTTCAGGGGCGCGAGGAACGCGCGCGACTCGGGTGTCAGAACTTCTGTCGTCCAGATGGCCGCTTCCGCAGCCTCGTCGTTGAAGTCGCTCACCGCCAGCTCCCCGAGGACAACCAGGTCGTGGTTTCCCACGAGGCAGTGGTCGGCCCGATCCTTCACGACCTCACAGCACTCGTTCGGACGGGGCCCGTAACCGACGGTGTCGCCGAGGCACCACACAGCGTCGACGCGCGCAGCGTCGATCGCTTTAAGCACCCTCTCGAGCGCGTGATAGTTAGCGTGGACGTCCGATATGACCGCGACCCGCATCAGCAGAGTCGCGACCTTAGCCGTCGCGGCGCTCGTGTGGGCACTCGCCGCCTCGGTCCTGTGGCGGACGAAGGTGCCGGCCGACCTCCACCTGCCGGGGCTCGACGCGCAGACGGTGTTCGGCGCCGGCGCCGTCCGGGCGGGGGAACGGTACGAGCGGTTCTTCGAGTACGAATGGCTGCTCGGGACGATCGTCAAGGTGCTCGCACTGGTCGTGATGGTCCAGCGCGGCCCACGGCTTGCCCGCTCGCTCGGCCTTGGCCGCGTGAACGCAGGGTTGATCACCGGGGTCGTCGTGATCACTGTGCTGTGGGCGGTGTCGCTGCCGTTCGGCATCGCAGCGGGCTGGTGGGAGCGCCGCCACGGCATCTCGACCGAGGATTGGGGCACGATCGTCTTCTCGCCGTGGGGAACACTTCTGGGCACGACCTCCGTCGCGGTGATCGTGCTCGCGATCCTGCTCTTGCTCGCGAAGCGATTCGCTCGGAACTGGTGGATCGGCGCGGCAATCATCCTGCTCGGTCTCGGCCTTCTCGCACAGTTCGCGCTGCCGTATGCCAACCGGTTCGGGACGCATCCGATCCGATCGCCGGAGCTCGCCGCCGCGGTGCAGCGGCTCAAAGCGCGTGAGCAGGCCGGCGACCCGGTCGTCCGCGTTCAGCCGGTGGGCGACAAGACGACTGCTGCGAACGCCTACGCGATCGGGATCGGCCCGAGCAGCAGCGTCTTCATCTGGGACACGATGCTGGACGGACGCTTCACGCCGCGGGAGGTGCGTTTCGTCGTCGGCCATGAGCTCGGGCATATCGCCCGCCTGCACCTCTGGAAAGGGATCGCGTGGGGCGGGCTCATCGGCATCCCCATCCTCGCCGCGGTCGCCTTCGTAACCGGTCGGCGCGGCGGATTGCGCAACCCGGGCACCGTCCCCCTTGCTCTCCTGACGATCACGCTTCTGCAACTCGCGCTAATGCCGTTCACGAACACCGTTTCTCGGCGTTACGAGGCGGAAGCAGACTGGGTGGGTCTACAGGGAACACAGGATCCGGAGGGGGCAGAAGGATTGTTCAAGGGGTTGGTGAGCACCGATCTGCAGGATCCCAATCCCCCCGGCTGGGCGCACGTCTTTCTCGACGACCATCCGCCGCTGCTGACGCGGGTCGAGCAGGCCGAGGCCTTCAAGCGGCGGTCGCGACCGTTAGCCGTCGGACCTGGGGGGCGCTTCGGGGAGGTTCCGGATTCCTTCCTGCGTCGACCACTTCGAAAATGAGTCCTGCATCGCCGCCAGCAGCTCTTGGAAGAACTGCGAGGACATGTTCACACGCGAGACGACGACCCCGGGCACGTCGCCCTCTTCGATCTCGTGGTCGATGCGCGCGAACGTGAGCGTGAACTCGTACGGCGAGAAGGTGACGTTGGCGAAGTTCGCGTAGACCCCGGCCATCTGCTCCGGATCGAGATGGATGTTGAGCTGGCGCTCCTGGGCCTCGTCGTCCACGACCCAACGATACTACGGGCATGAGTAGCCCCCCTCAGACGGTCGGGAACGCCGTTGCCCGCCTGGCTGCGCGCCTTTCCGACATCGCCGGTGCGCCCGTCGAGCTGGAGCGGCCGAGCGATCCCGCGCACGGTGACTACGCGACGAACGTCGCGCTGCGGACCGCGCCACAGCGGAAGCGGCCGCCTCGCGAGCTGGCGGCCGAGCTCGCTGAGCGGGCGCAGGAGCTCGATGAGATCGAGCGCGCCGAAGTCGCCGGTCCCGGCTTCCTCAACCTCTGGGTGACGAGCGGCTGGCTCGCCGGCGCGTTGCGGGAGATCGGCCCGGACTACGGCGTCGGAAAGCCGGAACAGCCGCAGAAGATCCAGGTCGAGTTGATCTCGGCCAATCCTGCCGGGCCGCTGACCGTCGGCTCTGCACGCAACGGTGCGTACGGTGACTCCGTGGCGCGCCTGCTTGCCTACGCGGGACACGACGTCGCGCGCGAGTACTACTTCAACGACGCGGGCCGGCAGGTCGACCTCTTCCGGGCCTCGGTCGAGGCGCGGCGGAGGGGTGAGGAGTTGCCCGAGGGCGGCTACCAGGGCGAGTACATCAACGACCTCGCCGCGCTCAGGGTCGATCCCGTCGAGCATATGCTCGGAGAGATCCGCCGAGAGGTCGCCGACTTCCGCATCCAGATCGACACCTGGCGGCACCAGGGGGAGATCGAAAAGGAAGTTGCGCAGGTCTTGCCCCGGCTCGACACCTACGAGGCCGAGGAGACGATCTGGGCGCGCACGAGCGCCTACGGGGACGACAAGGACCGCCCGCTCGTTCGTTCGTCCGATGGGTCGTACCTGTACTTCGCGGCGGACGTCGCCTATGTGCGCGACAAGCTGGAGCGCGGCTTCGACCGCGCGATCTACGTGCTCGGAGCTGATCACCACGGTTACGTGGGACGGCTCAAGGCTGCCGCGGCGATGCTCGGCTACGACCCGGACCGTATCGAGGTGCTGATCTACCAGCTCGTGCACATCGTCGAGGGCGGCGAGACGAAGAAGATCTCCAAGCGTCGCGGCGACGTCGTCTTCCTGCACGAGCTCGTGGAGAAGATCGGCGTCGACGCAGCACGCTGGTACCTCGTCTCACGAGGGCACGACCAGCCGCTCGACATCGACGTCGATCTCGCGACCGAGCGGACGCCAAAAAATCCGGTGTACTACGTGCAGTACGCGCACGCGCGCATTGCCGGGATTCTGCGCAATGCCGACGTTGGGAGCGGCGACGTCGCCGTGCCGAACGAGCTCGAGCGCGAGGAGCGTGACCTGATCAAGCGGCTGGCGGAGTTTCCCGTGGTCGTCGCAGAAGCGGCCGAGCGGCGCTCGCCTCACGCGGTTCCCATCTACGCGATCCGCGTCGCCGATGACTTTCACCGCTTCTACCACGAGCACCGCGTCGTGGGCTCGGAGACGGAGCCGTTCCGGCTGGAGCTCGTCCGCGCGACGCAGAACGTGATCGCGCGGGCCCTCGACCTGGTCGGGGTCGAGGCGCCTGAGCGGATGTAGGGTCCCGCTTCAGCTATGAGCGCCAGGCCGCCGGACCGAAATCTCGCGCTCGAGCTCGTGCGCGTGACCGAGTCGGCGGCGCTGGCTGCCGGCCGCTGGGTCGGGCGCGGCGACAAGATTGCGGCCGACCAGGCTGCCGTGGACGGAATGCGGGCGATGCTCGACTCGGTTTCCATGGCCGGCGTCGTCGTGATCGGCGAGGGCGAGAAGGACGAGGCGCCGATGCTCTTCAACGGCGAGCCGGTCGGCGACGGGACAGGACCGGAGGTCGACGTTGCCGTCGATCCGCTCGAGGGGACGCGGCTGACCGCACTCGGCCAGCCGAATGCAATCGCGGTTATCGCCGTCGCCGAACGCGGCACGATGTTTTTCCCCGGCGCCGCCGTCTACATGAACAAGATCGCGGTCGGGCCGCAGGGAATCGACGCAGTCGACATCGACGCGTCACCAACCGAGAACGTCAAGGGTGTGGCGAAGGCAAAGGGAGTGTCGACACGGGAGATCACGGTGGTCGTGCTCGAGCGCGAGCGTCATGAGGCGCTGATCGCGGAGCTTCGTGCGGCCGGCGCGAAGGTCCACCTGATTCGTGACGGCGACGTCGCGGCGGCAATAGCAGCCGCGCAGACCGGGACGGGGGTGGACATGCTCTACGGGATCGGCGGCACGCCCGAAGGCGTCATCTCGGCCGCGGCGCTGAAGTGCGTCGGAGGCGGCATCCAGGGGAAGCTTTGGCCACGTGACGACGAGGAACGTCAGCAGCTCGTCGAAGCCGGACTCGATCCGGAGCGAGTGCTGACCACGAATGATCTCGTTGCCGGCGACGATGTCTTCGTTGCAGCGACCGGCGTCACCACGGGCTCGCTACTACGCGGCGTCCGTTACCTCCCGAACGGCGCGGTCACCGACTCGATCGTGATGCGCTCACGATCCGGCACCTCACGCCGGATCGAGGCGACGCACCTGCTGGACAAGCTCGAGGCCCTCACCGGACGGGAATACAGATGACCTCCTCAGGTGGTAGCGGTCTCGTCTGGGCCAGGGTTCGGGAATGCCCCCTGAGCCCGACGCGCTGAATTACGCCTAGAAGAGGTCCTGCACCGTCGCGGCGATCGCGCGCATCACGGGAATGCTGTGCGAGTTGGCGGCGGCGATGACGATGTGCTCACCGTCTGGCGTCG